>CAYOHD010000010.1:0-14838 GCA_964403705.1 uncultured Bdellovibrionales bacterium
CCTGCCGCGATGTTTTGATCTTTATACCCTTGTTCAACTTGGTACTCGAGATCAAGCACGGCCTTGTCTGCCGTGTAAGTCCCTGGAAATCCCTCGAGCGTTACTGGTCCGGTGATATTGAGTACAGATGCCAGCACCTCGGTAGTGATACCGATGACACCATCAAAACGTTCCTGTCCGTCTCCAAGCGCGTAGAAATGCACGGCTTGACGAGCATTGGTTGGAAAATCAGGAGAGAAATTCGAGTCACGTAACTTCCAGGAATCGATACGGAGGAGCTCTGCCATCGGATAGGGAGGGGTGACCGTACTTGGAATTCGACCGTCAAAGTTCGCCGTATCATGAGTTGAGAATTCAACTACTGTGCCGTCTTTTACCTTGAGAATACCGAATGATCCGATAAATCCCCCACCTGGTCTCAATTCGAGATTATTCTGAAAGAGTACTAAAAAAGTTCGTACTTCTCCATTCGTGTGATACAGTTTGTCGGCGATAATAGACAATGCTTCAATATCCGATCGGCGTTCTTGTGAAACGGGTAAGACACTGGAAAAATCAGCTAAACGGAGCCAGCCCTGATTCTTTACTTCCCAGAACACGAACCATCCAACAAGAAACACTCCCGCCAAAAGAGCGAATCGAGTCCAGTACTGAAAATGTGAGAGACGAGTCATAAGCGATTACCTGATATGATGATTATTTTCCTTCCTTCAAGAGTTCATTCAAACGTCGACGATAGTCTTCCATGGTTGGTTCTTCTGGAAGAGCGGGCGTTGTAATTACCTCTTGCTCGGTACTTACTGGTTCAAGAGTTTCGGTTTTTGGCGTAGATTGGTTGGTCTCTGGTTCTGATTCGGGAGCCGCAGAAAATTGTGCCAAGAAAGTAGCCTCATCGATGAAAGGGAGATTGGATGGTGCTTCTGCTTTCGTGATGAGCGTTGGAGTCGGCAGTGGTGACACGATTTTTTTTGGAAGTTCTTCTATAGGCAGTGAGACTGGCGGATCTGCTTTGAGAGTTTCGGTGGCTGGTGTCGATTGCTTCGCGGGTGCAGTCGTCGGTTGTGTACTTGGGGTGATCAGATATGGATTGTAGGTCCGTTTTTCTTCACGAGCACGGTTTTCACTTTCTTCGCTAAAAAAGACAGTCGGTTTTTTGGGGATGAACGTGTCTGGATGGATGGAAGGAAGTACTGTTTCCATTGGTCGCGAAAGAGGAATAATATCCTCGTTGGCGGAAACTGTTTTGCGTCGCGGAGTACCGATCGCCAACTGGAGAAGATTTCCAAGCAGTAGAAGACCCATAGCTAACACAACACCAATGCCGATACTGAGACTTATCCAAGTGATTGGTGACGTGAGTGATGCTCGAACGAGTGGTCCTTCGATGAGTCGCAAGGAAACATCCGAGCGAATGTCATAATACGTGCCTACTTTTTGAAATAACACCTGAGCCATCTGTCGGGCAAACAGAACCGCCTCCTCCTGTGTGTTTGCTTCAATCGTATAAGTAATCATGCCGCTGCCGCCTTGTCGCTCTACGGAAAGCATTTCATTCCACTGCAGAGAGCGAGTATTGATGGGCTGTTCATCAAGTGCGGAAAATTCCGTGAGCCTTTCGTCACTCGCAAGCAACGCGTCAAAAAATGACACCGTCGTTGGGAGGAGAGCGATATTTTCCACCATCTGTTCGGATGGTGTCTGACTCGTACCGAGTGGGAGTACCAGTACGGTCATTTCAGCTTGATAACCACGAAAAGTATCGAGCGACGTAAAAGCGGCCGTTCCGATGAAGAACAGAGCGAGTACCGAGAAAAGTGTTTTATTCAGTGGTGGAAACATAGTTTATTTATTCTTCAGGCCAAATGATACTTTCCAGAAGCTTGGTTTTGTCATCATGAGATCTTCGTAGAGAGCAACCGTTCGTTTAGCGATTGCCTGCCAGTCATATTCTGATTGCGCTCGCTTGTGAGCAAGAGCAGCCAGTGTTTTCATCATGTCTGGACGATTGATGAGCGAAGAAATCTTTTGTTTCAGATCGAGGATGTTTTTTGGCTCGCAGACGATTCCGCAATCAGAGATCGTTTCCTTGTTTGCCTGAGTGTTGCTTACAATACAAGGGAGACCGTATCCGAGTGCTTCAAGGAGTGTGAAGGAAATATCCTCATCTTCCGCTAAACACACAAAGATGCCGGCATGCGAGTGGAGCTGAATAAGTTCATTTGGTTGATACTCATCGATGAAGAGAATATCACTGTCATTGGCTGCAAGAAAACGGAGGTAGTCGGCGTATTCTCTCGCTTCATTCTGGGTACTGACGATGACGAGTTTCCAGCTATTCCCAGGAAGCTCAGAAGTTTCCTTGAGTGCCTGAAACGCCTTGATAAGATAGTGTATCCCTTTGTGTCGTGCCAGTCGGGAGACAGAAAGAATGTAGCGCCCTTCTTTGAGTCCGTACCGTTTGAGAAAGTCCGTCTTATCTGTTGGAGACATCTTTATCCCGTGAGGAATTAATGTGAATGATTTCCTATAGACTGTTTCAGCGTATTGGGCCAGTGTTTTTGAAACAACAATTGTTTTTTCGGGTACCGTGCAGGCAACGAATTCGGCGAATCTGAGAATCAATCGAGCCAGATAACTTCGGTGGTGATGAAGGGAATCTCGACTATGAAATGTTGCCACGACTCGCATATCTGGTCGGAAGATTCTTGGAAGAAGAGAGAGCGCACTTGGTCCGACCGAATGGAAGTGAATGACATCATACCGTTGGAAAAGAGCGTGCATCGTAGCAAGGCCAATATGTGAAATCTCTTCACAGTACTTCATACGAATACCCGGGAGTACCACAAGAGAAACCCCAGGTATGTTTTTTGACGTTTCTGGCGTGATTTCTCGGACGTACACAGTCACCTCATGTCCCAGAAGAGTCATCGAAATTGCAAGTTGTTTGACATGCTCTTCAACGCTACTCGTGTGAGCTGAGATATTCTTCTGTCCAATAAATGCAATTTTCATAGCTTCCCCCCCTCAACAAAAGATGACGTAAACCAAGCAACGAGGTTCTTTTGTTTCTTTATTTCGCTGAAATCACCGGGGAAATGTTTCCGAGTGTATTTCCAGCAAATGCGCTTCCGTTGATACCAATTCCAAAGCTGAGGTTACCAAACATGCGCATACCCTGAGTAGTTTTTCCGAGACGTGCTACCCCGTATCGGCCATTTCCTGAGACTTCTGCTTTCTTAAATTCGATAGTCCCCTGCCCACCAAATGAGCTGACCTCGATACCTTCGCGGCCATTCTTTTTGAAGTCATTATTTTTTGACCAGATGCTTGATCCATCCAATACCAATTTGGAACCACTTCCACGGTTGTCGTTAAAGTCACTTTTCTCAAGCCAGGCATGCGTTCCTGAGGCGAGGTCGATTCCATCGCCCGCATTATCATGGATATTCGACTCGATAACGACAATAGAGCGTTTCTCGGAATAGATGCCAGCCCGGTCATTCTTGTCTACCTCAACCTTTTCAATGGACACACGTCGCTTCTTGGCAACTTCAGCTGCATCGATATGGATACCATCACGATTACTCTTAGTAATACGGACATCGTAGATGTTTGCCTTGCTGTCTTCGAGCACGCGAATCCCGTGCCGACCACCCTTGATGGTAACATCTGAGATCTTGCTTCCGTGCTTCATCTTGACGGCTGGTTCATCATCATTGTCTGCTTTGATGACGATATCGTCTCGATCACCACCTGCCCCATAGAGCCACACTCCCTTTGGCAGCGTGATATTTTCTTCGTAGATTCCTTGTTCAATTTCCAATTCATCCCCGTCATCGGCATGCTTGAGTCCTTCGGCAATGGTGTTGTATGGATGTGATTTTGAACCATCTTCCATGCCAGAAGCCTTTCTGTCGACATGAATCACATTGTTCCCCCCAAAAACCACGAATGGCGCAACCACAAGTACCATGAGTGTTGCTCCCAGAAGAATCCCCTTGTTTGCGCTAAAATTCGAAAATTGCATACACAATAATTTCATTAACTTAAACATCATATATTAGCAAATAATGAATTCTTTGTCAAGAGTGGATTCTTCACGTACAATAGGAAGAGATGTATTATCTTATTTCCTAAAAATTGCACTTATGCAGCTTTCTACTCTGTTACATCCACAATCCATTGCTATCATTGGAGCTTCGACACAGGAAGGGAGTGTTGGATGGAGTCTCGCCAAAAATATCATTGAGCAATTTGGGGGTGAGAGCTACCCAGTCAATCCCAAAGCGACTGAGCTTTTTGGAAAGCCCTGTTTTCCATCAGTGTTGTCGCTCGAGGGCAACATCGACCTAGCTATTATTGCCGTCCCCGCCGCTCTTGTTTCGACGGTACTCAAGGAATGTGGAGAAAAACACATACCAGCCGCGGTTATTATCTCTGCTGGTTTTAAGGAAACGGGTGCCTCTGGTAAAGCTCTTGAAGATGAGGTCATTCGTATTGCTACAGAATATTCTCTCACGCTCCTTGGCCCGAATTGTCTTGGTTTTCTTGCTCCACACGAACAACTGAATGCCTCCTTCGCCAAATCACTCCCACTCGCTGGTCCGATCGCCTTCTTTTCTCAAAGTGGCGCCCTTCTCACGGCACTTCTGGATATGAGTGGTGACACGCTCGGATATCGCGCGTGCGTAAGTACTGGCAATAAGGCACAGATCAAAGAAAATGATTTACTGAAGTTTTTTGCGCTTGATGATGAAACTCGAGTCATCAGTTTTTATTCCGAAGATCTGAGCGACGCAAAAGGAATTATCGAGACTGGTCGCTCACTCCTGAAGCGTGCATCACCAAAACCAGTGATTGCCCTCAAATCTGGCAAAACAGCAGCAGGAACGGCGGCTTCTTCTTCACATACGGGCGCACTCGCTGGAAGTGACGCTGCCTATGCGGCCCTCTTCAAGCAAGCCGGTATCATTCGTGTAGACGGTCTCGAGACACTCACTGAAGCTTTAGAGGTTTTCTCAAAAAATCCCCTGCCCCTGGGTAAGCGGGTCGCTCTCCTCACGAATGCGGGCGGACTCGGCGTTATGGCCACAGATGCCTGTATAGAACACGGGCTTGAACTAGCAGCGCTGATGCCGGAGACTATTGAGACACTTCAGTCATTTTTGCCGGCCGCGGCGAATAGCCACAATCCCGTCGATGTCTTGGGTGATGCCCGGGCAGATCGTTACGAACGTGCTCTCATGACGCTATTGGCTGATCGGAATGTCGACATGCTCGTCGTGATTATCACACCTCAAGCTATGACTGAGGCGTTCAAAACCGCTGAGGCTATCGCCAGCGCGCATGAAAAGTTTCCCGACACTCCTATCGTCGTTTCGCTGTCTGGCGGAGAGGCTTTGGTGACTGCTCGAGAGTTTCTTGTACGTCATCAGGTAGCGGTTTTGCATTCCCCAGAGTCATCCGCGCGGTCGCTCGGACAACTTTCCTTGGTGGCTCGACTGCGAGAGCGTATTGAGACAACCCCATTTGATTTCACGGATATCCATATCGAGGAAGCCAAATCTATTCTGAACCGCTCAAGAGAGCAAGGTCACCTCCAATTATCTGAAGAAAATTGCATCGCATTTCTTTCCGCTTATGGTTTTCGATTTCTTTCCAATCAAGTGGTTTCTTCTCGAGAAGAAGCTCTGGCGGCCGCTCGAAAACTCAACAAAACAGTGGCTCTCAAAATTATTTCCCCGGAGATTACTCACAAGTCTGATATGGGAGGCGTGCTTCTGAATATCGATCCCGATCAGGCTGATTTTGCATATGATACTCTCCTCACAACGGTTGCTGAGCGTGCCCCAACCGCGAAGCTCGAAGGCGCATTGGTCGTGGAGATGGCACATCCGGGAGGGCGTGAATTTATTCTCGGCCTGAAAAAGGAACCAGGTCTAGGAACACTCGTTATGATTGGTTTCGGTGGTATTTTTGTTGAGGTGTTTAAAGATGTGAGTTTCCGTTTCGCTGAAGTACTGACACGTGAAGATGCGCAAATGATGCTTCGAGAACTCAGAAGCTACCCACTCATCGAGGGAGCTCGCGGACAAGCTGGTCTTGACCAGCTTGCGCTCATCGATGCGCTTGGTCGACTCGCGCGTATCGCAATAGATTTCCCAGAAATTGTCGAATTGGACATCAACCCCCTGCTTGCATTTCAAAATGGCTCAGATTTCCGAACACTTGATGCCCGCATCAGAATTGTTTAGGTTATTCTCCCGGAAATATCTTTTGTGCAAAAATCTGGCTTAAAAGGCCAGGTTTTTTGTGTGGAGACTGCTCGGACGCGATAGGCTCTTTGATATTGACATTATCAATATATTAGTGTATAATAGGATGTTAAGTCAATCAGAGCTATTCCTATGGCAACGATACAGGCGCTCGGAATCAAGATCGACAATGTAAGCCTTCTCAGGGCGAAACGTCTTGTTTCGCGTTTTCTCTCTACTCCACACTATCACCAGGTCGTAACCGTCAACCCAGATTTTATTATGACGGCGCAGCGAAACAAAGAGTTTTGCTCTGCGGTGAATGGATCGGACTTGGTCTTGGCTGACGGGGTCGGTATTCATCTCCCCGCGTTTCTTCAGGGCAAAAAATTGAGCGCTCGAATTCCAGGAGTTGATTTCTCGGAGTATATTCTTGCTTATGCTCAAGAGATGGGTCTCTCTATTTTTCTCGCCACCAGAAATGACGGACTGAGCTCATATGTTGAGACCAAAGCAGCTATATTGGTGCGATATCCCCACCTGAATATCCATGGTTGTGATGTAAATATCCATTCACAACGATCACTCAAAAACGCGCAAAAGAAAGTGCGTGGAGATATCGTATTGGTAAATTTTGGTACACCGGTTCAGGATATTTTCCTTGCTCAACTTCGCTATATTCCTGAACAAAAAGTTCGTCTCGGTATTGGAGTGGGCGGTACTTTCGATTTTTGGACAGGCAAACAAACTCGAGCCCCCATCTTCATCCAAAAGATGGGTATGGAATGGTTTTTTCGGTTGATTCTTCAGCCAAGACGAAGGTTTAAGAGAACATTCAATTATGTGGTCGTGTTTTCTCTCCTCTGTCTTTGGGAAGCTCTCAGAAAAAGAGCTCGGGTATTCGAACTTTCACTTCGGCATCGTATATTTATGCTGGGTAAAAGCCGGGCTCGCTTTACCCGTGCTATTCAACAGGGAACCTATTTCTTTTGAAGAACTTCTTCGTAAAGAGAGAGAATCTCTTCCTGATAACGCGAGGCGGTGTAGTCCCCCGCAGTTTTTTTTGCGTTTCGGAGAATGTTCTCTATATCATACGTTTGGAGTCGAGAGAGACAAGAAGCTAGGTCTCTGGCATCACCCGCTCGAAAAAGAAAGCCGTTCTCTCCATTTTGGACGATATCGGGGATTCCGCCGATGTTGGATGCAATAACCGGAGTATCTGACTGTAGTGAATCCATGAGCACAAACGGTTGATTCTCATACCACATGGCGGGCATAATGACCGCTTTTGCACTGTTGATACGTTTCATGAGCGCCTCACCATATTCACCACCAACAAATGTGACCCGCTGGTTAATACCGAGAGTATCTGCCAATTGCTTGAGGTATGTTTCATCAGGTCCGAAACCGACAATTTCTAATCGTTTCTCTGGCAACAAAACAAAGGCTCGTAAGAGTACCTCGACGCCTTTTTCTGGAGAGAGTCTTCCGAAAAAGAGATAGGTTTCGGGGCGCTCGTGCCAGGGAAGTGCAGGAGAGGATGAGACAAGGGCGGTTTGAGAAATAACCGGATGATGTATGCGTATCATCTTTCCCGTGAAACCGAGATCGCGGTATTTTTGAATCAGAAAATCACTTGGCGAAAGAAACAGATTCACCCGCTGGTAGCTTCCAAGTATATCATGAAGCCATTTTTCACAAGCGCAGACGATACTTTTGGCAAAAGAATGTTTGATGACTCGATCTACGATACATCGTATACCCGAAGCAGAATCCCAGAGTTGTCTTTTGGAAAAATCATAGAGAAAATAATTCGGTGAGATGGCCTTGAAATCACACAGAGTGAGTACGGTAGGGATGTGTTTTTTCTGGAGCGCTCGTAAGACCGAGGGAGAGAGCTGGTGATACACATTAAAACAATGCGCGATATCTGGTTGGAATTCGTCGATCTGCTGACTGATATTGTCAAATGCTTGTTGATTCCAGATAATACGCCACCCAATACGAATTTTTTTCCAGAGCGATTTACCTTGATCCTCAAAATCTACCTGTGGAACGAAATACTTTTCCCATGGCGTGGATTCATTTTTTGGGTGATGCATGGAAAAAAAAGCGACTTCGTGCCCCGCTTCCTCAAGCAACTTTGCTGTCTCAAAATAAATTTTTTCAGCCCCACCGAAACGAAAGTGAAACTTGTGAACAAGCAGTATCTTCATATATGCCATTGTATCAAAACTTTCGAGAATGATATACTGGCTCCATGAAACATTCAGGTCTTATCTCACATACCTTAAATCCCAAAAAACCTTTTTTCTGGCTTTTTTCCTTTGCCGCAACGAGTATTTTGGCGACGATTTGTACCCTCCTGGACCTCAATTTATGGCCAGTGGCTGCCTTTTGGCTCATCATGTTTTCGCTACTTTCCTTTGTTTCACCACTCTGGCTTTTGGGTGGTCTCCTTTTTATTCGTATGAGTTTAGATCACCTCTCGCAGTATTCAACGGTATCCCTCGGAGAACACCTGATCGTCAGTCTTTCTCAATTACTGGGTATCTATTTGCTGATCATGGGAGTGATGACTTGTATTCGTTATCGAGACCGGGTCGCTCGCTTTCCACTTTTTTCATCGTTTCTCCTGCTCATTGTCTATGGTATGTTCTCCAGCACCTGGAGCCTCTTTCCACTCGTCAGCCTCCAGGAAATAGCACGCTTGATTTCTCTGTTTTCCATTGCTTTTCTCGCGTACATTTCTGTCAAGAATTTCCGAGATCTCCGAACACTCTTTCTTTTGCTGATTGTGTCTTCTTTTGTCCCAGTTCTCGAAGCGCTTCGCCAATGGATTTTTGGTATCGGTATTAGTGACAGCTCACTCGATGTCGCCCGTATCTATGGAACCTTTGCGCACACTAATGTGTTGGCACTCTATCTCTACTCACTCTTAGTGGTTCTCACGCTTTGGTATACCCTCTATGAACGTCAAATGCGTATCAGTGGAAGAACAGTGGTTTTTATTTTGTATGGCGTACTCAGCGCCCTGCTCCTTTTTGTGACGTATACTCGTGTCGCTTGGATTGCGGCATTCCTCTTTTTCTTGGTGTTTGCCTTGTCTCGATCCAGGATGCTGCTTATTCCTCTCCTGCTTTTTCCTCTTATCGCTTTCTTGACAGTACCACTCGTGCAGGAGCGAGTCATCGAAAGCTTCCAGACTAATCCAGACAGCTCTTTGGTGTGGCGCGCCGATATCTGGCATGATGTCACGCTCAAACTCACTTTTGACCATCGCGTACTCTTTGGTACCGGACTTGATACCTTTTCTCGATACGCGGAAGATCTGCGTGGTATTCGATTTGGGAGCACTGATTCACACAATGATTTTGTAAAATTTTATGTCGAAGGAGGGCTGATTGGTCTCACCGTCTTTCTGCTCTTCCTCTTCTCTCTGGCTCGACACATAGCCTCTCTCAAGACTTTACCGCATGCCTACCAAGGTACGATTTTCCTCTTTGCTCTCTTCGCTGCAACACTCGTACTTTCGGCACTGACAGACAATATCTACAAAGACACTCCCCTCCTCTGGATATTTTTTATTCTTCTCGGTGCCTTCTTGGCACTCAAAAAACAACTCGCTTTGAGAGAAGGCGAGTAGTCTTTTTTTCATGAGAAAACCTGTGTGCTATTTCCGAAAACGCCAGGTCAAGATGGCACGGGTCAAACTTCTGGGTGCAAACTTGGCGAAGAGATAGAGCAGTTGATTTGTCCAGCCGCACA
The DNA here is from genome assembly GCA_964403705.1 of uncultured Bdellovibrionales bacterium. GTDB lineage: Bacteria > Patescibacteriota > Minisyncoccia > Moranbacterales > UBA1568 > JAGOSP01. Next base: position 10,023 of record CAYOHD010000010.1, read on the forward strand.
GGGCGATGGCTTGTCCTCGAGCCAGTGCCTGGTATCCAGCCTGAGCCACACTGTGCGCACTTGGAAAGCGCGGAGATGACAGAGGAGGGAGTCCATTCGCTTTTTGAAAACCAGTTGCGGTTGGTCCGGGCAAAAGCGCCGTGACTGATACACCAAAGGAAGCAACCTCGGCACGTAGGGATTCTGACAGAGAAAGCAGGTAGGCCTTGGTCGCGTAGTAAACAGCCATACCAGGTCCCGGAAGAAAAGAAGCAGTTGAACACACAAAAAGTATTTTTCCTTGATGTTGTATCAGATCAGGAAGGAGAAGTTTGGTGAGGAGCGTCGGAACCATGGTATTAAGTTGGAGACTTTCCTCCTCTCGCTCCCAATTGGTTTCCGTGAAGTTACCTTGGATGCCGCTGCCAGCATTATTGATAAGATGAGTGAGGGGTACTTCAACAGCCCGTACTTGAGATGGAAGTGAATTCAAAAAAGACGTATCAGTCAGATCTCCGGCGCAACACGTCACTGGTATATCCCAGTCTTGTTTGAGTTCTTCTGCCAGAGTCATGAGGGCCTCTCCATCTCGAGCTACCAAGAAAAGCTGATATCGGTCATGAGCAAACAATCGGGCAAGTTCACGTCCGATACCGCTTGAAGCACCAGTGATGAGTACGAGTGAGGATTTCAATTCAGATGTAGGCATATACAAAAGTATACCACAGGATAAAAAAAGCCCCCGGGAAGACTGGAGAGAGAGAACGCGCGATGCGTCATCTGTCTTTGTCTCCCGAGGGATGTGGTTGGCGGCCGTTGGCCGCGTGGTCAGTTCTTGGCGGCCGAAACGATGGCGTGGGGATTCCCCTTGCCGTCTTTCTCGACTGTGCAGCCGGACTGCGGCTGATAGGCCGCGACGACCTGGCCACTGGGCAGCTTGGCTGAGAAGTGCATCCGCACCTTGCCACCAGCGGTTTTCATCTCGTCCACCAATTGGAAGTTGCAGACCTGAGCCCGAGCCTGAGGGTCATAGCTGCAGGCGATTGCCCGCGAGTCACTCCCGAGGTCGTTGTCGCTGACCCACCCGGCCTTCGAGTCGGAGAACCTGAGGAACCAGGTTGCCGACTGGCAAACGGCGGCGTTGTCACTGCAGGATGCAGCGATATCGCCCGCCCGCCCGGTACCGGGATACGTCACCATGCCGGACGGCGGCTGCTGGCCGACGAAGACCATGCCGGTGTCGGCAATGGTGAACATGATGTTGTCGCCATCGATCTGTCGCGTGCAGGTCGGCGCCGCGTTGGCCGCCGTGCTGGCGAGGCCGATGAGAAAGAGAAAACCGATCAAAAACGATCCGAAAATCCCCTTCCAATTGACATGGTTGCTCATGATATACCTCCTTCTCCCCAAATTGGGGTCAATCCAGATCGGCGAGCAACCGAGCTGGGGTTTTCAAAGTGCTACTCAAATGTGTCCGAGATTTTCATCGAACAATTCAGTATACACCCAAACGTTCTTTTTGTCAAGAGCGCAAAACTGCTGGTTTGATGGCTTTATAACGGGTTTTTGAGAAAATGAAAGGGGTGGGTCGCTGTGATTCCAGCTTCCCACCCCTGTGCAATTCGTGCCCGAGAGCAACGATATCGTATCCCTTGTGTTCTTTCAACGCCACCAGTCTGCAGATCAATGTCTACAATTTTTATCGACTTGATGACTCGAGAACATTCGGTTCAACCGCTCACTCTCTTAAGAGCATTACTGCGACGCGTCAGGCCCAGGAGCGAACTCGAAAGTTACTCCCCCTGCCGTTGTCGTCTCTTGCGTTGTTTCGCTTTGTTCCCCCGGGGAGAACTGGAAGGTCACACCATTCACTTCGGCTGCTTCCGCAACCTTGGTGATACGTGTTCCGTCCCGATTGAAACGGATAACTCCTGGGGTATTGACCTGAACACCGACGACGGCTGCGAGACCCGTTACCGGATAGAAGCCGTAATTGCCACCGACAAACGCGCAGACCGTGTCGTCGAGAACACAGGCTCCAACTCGCGGAGCGATCCCCGCGTAGTCAGGGTTGATGATGCTGGCGTTGAGTTCGCCGAAGAACCGGACATCCTCACCACGTTTGGTGACAAATCGCCGAACGCCGGCTTCCAAACTCCACTTCCACTCCGGAAGCTCGAGCGCGGAACCGTCCCACTTGGCTTCGCCATGGGCTTTACCGAGCGGCACAACGAATCCCCACCGATAGTGAGTCTCGTCTTCGCCGTTCTTGCCGATGCGGTAATGCGTTCCATAGAGACCGAACGCGTTCCACCGCACGTCGTGGCTGTACTTGCCCTGACTTCCTTCATTGCTGCGGAAGCCAATCATGGCCCGATAGAGGTCACCGCTTCCGTCCTTGTGGGACTGACGGAGACCGATACCAGCCAGGAGGAGCTGTTGTTTGCCATTCCAGCCATGATACTCGTCATCTGACATGTGTCCACGTCCGACGACGAGCGCTTCGTTGTACGTCTTGCCGGCATTGCTCTTCCACGTGAATGGACAGGCACCGACTTCAACGTCAGCGTACATGGCTGTGGTGTTGGCATCCTGGGCCATCGATCGCTCGATGCCCGCTCCCGCGTGGACATTCCACTCGTCACAAGCTGCTTGCGCAACCTGTGCTGCAGACGTAGTGGCTATGGCGACTCGTTCGACTACTTGCGGCTGTGGTGCCGGCTGGCTTTGACTTGGCAGCGGCAGCCAGTTGCTGCAGTTGCGCACCCACGCCCACCGCTTCCCGTTTGACAGGGTGATGATGCGTGCGGGAACCGAAGTTTCCTTCGACCAGGCAGCCACGATGTTCTTGCGAACAACGATTTTTCCCTTGCTGCAGCTGCTCATTTCGGTGAAACGTTCGCCGGGCTCCAGGATACGGTGAGTGAAACTCTGCGTTGCCATGAGACTACGCAGCTCTCGGCGATCCGTTTCCGGAATACCATGCGCCGTCCAGGCCGCTTCATTGCTGTCCTCTTCGGACAGCCGTCCGCACCCTCTAACCGGCGCACCGCCAGGCTTCTTCCAGAGGAATTCCTTCGATTCCGCTCCAGAAGCATTTGTCACATTTGCCGCACAGATCCGAAGACCGATGGGCATTTTGGTCGGATCCGAGATGCCGTACTTCGACAGCTCGGTCTTCCAATTCTTCCCGAAAATCTGCGAGGGAGTCTCCCCCTTCGCGACGATTCGGGTCCCTCCGGAACACTGAAGTGCCGGCGCTGCCTGTGCCCACGATCCGAAGACCATGAGAAGGCAGCAGAACCAAAACAGGCGTCTCATTGCTCTGCTCCTTTCATGAAGAGCCGGGATCGGGTGGCGCAGATGGCGACCCGACTTCCGGCACCGAAGTGGTACTGGTTGATTCGAGTCGCGATGCGCCGTCGACGCAGCGATTGACATTGGGCAGGCTTGCACCTACCGACATAAGAAAACTGAGAACTGCCTGTCCCGGAATGGGAGAGAGACCAACGAAGATATTTCCTCCGCCGTGCCCGATCCAGCAATCCAACATATTGTCTTCCCGGGTCAGCCGAGAGACACCGAGGTAGTACTCCACTCGAGCGACACCCTTGTGAAACGGCGCCGGAAGAGGAAATTCTTTCGCGATAGTCTCAAGCAGGAACCGCCCTGCCGCGTCCGTCCGTCGAACGGGAAGTATCTGTCCTTCCGACAGTCGTGACGGATGAGTGGCGAAGAAATCTGGTGGCAGGTTCAGGATGTCCTTTGCGGGACGATCCACGAGCGTACCATCAAGTCTGATGAGGAGTCCTCCGTTCGCTCCCCACACATACACCGGTTTTCCGAGATGTGTTTTTGCGAGAAACGCTGGGAAGAGAATGAGAAATTTCCTGCTTGACTTGCGCCACACGGCGTCGTACAGCTGCTCTGGTTTCCCATCGCTACCATACACTGCCGCGCGGAACACGAGTCGTTCCAGGCGTGCCGGGCTGGTCTTGACTGACCGAAAGTCGGTGCAACGCTCTTGCTGGAATTTGCATTCCAACTCGATTTGCACACCCTGAGGCGTTCTCTTGAGAGACCTGAGCATCGCTTGCGGGTATACCCGCCGCGCATCCACAAGTTCCTCTTGGAGCACAGCTGGGATGACACCACTGAGTTTGACCTCGACGATATCATACCCGCTAACTTCCGTCGGATCCGAGATGAGCCACTGGCTCGCCGCCGGATCTTGCTTGATCATTGTTGGGGCACTCGCTTGCGCCAGTGCCAACTGTGCATCACGTGCTGGATCGAATCCAGCATCCTGACGCATCGAGGCGCAGCCACCCAGAAGGGCGACTGACACCAGGAGTAACCACAGCCTCAACCTGTTCATTTTCGACCTCCATGAAATCTGTATAGTTGAACCGAATTGTCAATGGACTCAGAAGAACTTCTCTTCTGAGGAAAGGAGGTGTCTTGAACATCTCATTTCCCAAGAAGAGAATCTTGGGCAACTCTGCTCTTATGGTCGAAGGTCGATAGGCATATTTTCGAGAACAAAACGTGGATTCATCCCTTGCATATGACGTATTGCCACTATGACACTAGCCAGCAGGATTCCAGACAGGAAACCACCCCCAAGGACGAGAAGTATTTTTTTCAAAGTTGGCGTTGTTTCAAGAATCGGTCCAGATAAGACTCGGATTTCAACACTTTTCTCATCACCGGATCGGAAAAGAGAGTTTTTCTCAATCAGTACCTCGGAGATAGAACTCATGACTCGAGCCGCATCACGATCATTATCGTGCTTCACAGTGACACTGAGAACTCCGAGCTCGAGATTCTTCTGTAC
>CAYOHD010000011.1:0-13236 GCA_964403705.1 uncultured Bdellovibrionales bacterium
GGGCAGGAGAATGTCGTGGAAATGAATCTTGATATTTCGCAGTCGACTAGACAGTCCTACGATGAAAAAGGTGTCGTGCGGGATGTGTCATCTCCACTTCATCGATTTCTGAGAGAATTTCATCCGGAAGTATCGATGGTGACAGTCAACTCCCGAGTTTTGGCTGATGGGTGGTGGCAGAAGACCCGTCGAATTTTCGGCCGTCCACAAAAATTTTACCGAGGGAGAGGCATCCGAAAAAGATTCGTGGCGCGCCACGCGTACTCCTTGACGAAGGTAAATATGGAGAAACAGATGGTAGTATTGACGAATCCTCATGATACCGCTGAATCAATAGAGCTTACTTTTGATCAATTGAGAGATAATTTTTGTTATGTGCGATCTGTCCGTTTACATCAACAGAAACTGCATTCAAGTATGGCTATACTTGCGATCCAGAGACAGAATAATTTTTCGAAAGAAAAAGTATGAGTATGAAATATAATACCAGTCTATCACCTAAGACACCTCGAGCTCTTGCTCTGGAATACGAGTCTTCTATTAAGGATTCGGTGGTGACTCTGTTTGATCTTGACCCGGCACATCTGATGTTTGTATCGGAAGATGAGGACGGGGCATATTGGAGTCAGGAAGAACCAGGGATGCTCTGTGTGCTCGTGCTTGGTCAGGAGAATGGACATTTGTATTTGGTGACGAGTCAATGGGATGATCAGCAGGGGTGTTTGTCTGATTTTAAGTGTGGTATTCTCGGATAAGTAACGGTCTCAATTCTCACCGCGCAGAAAGATCAGGCTTACACTATTGCTTGTCGGCTCAAATCTCGATATGAGAATTAAGACCGTTACTCAGAAAAAATGAAAGCCCGGTCGTGAAGAGCGGGCTTGGGTTGAGGGAGGGGCTGGTTCAGCGTCCTCCGGGAGCCGGAGAAAACAAGTATGTTGCTTTGATGAAGAGGTCGCCGCTGGCGAGGTCGCAGTTGCCGCCAGTGGCGCAATCGGCGGACAATATCAGACCGCCGAAAGCCATAAGGAGCAGCGCCCCTCCGATTGTTGCAATTCTTTTCCCCACGGGTTTATCCTTTCTGAGTGAGGGTTGACGGAAATAACTGTTTTACATTATAGACCATATAAGAAATTTTGTCAATACATATTTATGGAAAATAAATTAAATAAGCCTTTTTATATAACGACAGCCATTGATTATGTGAATGCCCGGCCGCATGTTGGGCATGCGACGGAAAAGATCCTGGCTGACGTAGTGGCACGTTATCACCGGGATGTGCTTGGCGAGACAACGTATTTTCTCACCGGTTCGGATGAGAACAGTCTGAAGAATGTCCAAGCGGCCGAGAAAGCTGGTCAGTCAACCCAGATGTTTATCGATGAGCAGACACATTCTTTTCAGGAGCTGGCTACTTCATTGAACCTTTCGTTTGATCAGTTCATTCGGACGACCGAAGCGCGGCATTTCGCTGGGGCACAGAAAATGTGGAGTGCTTTCGATTCGCAGGATATATATAAAAAAGCTTATCGGGGACTGTACTGTGTCGGTTGTGAGGAGTTCAAGAGTGAGAAAGACTTGGTGGAGGGGAAATGCCCGGATCATCAGAAGGAGCCCGAGGTGGTCGAAGAGGAGAATTATTTTTTCCGTTTGTCGAAGTATCAGGAGACCTTACGTGAGTTAATCGCAAGCGATACACTCCGTGTGTATCCGGAGTATCGGAAGAATGAAGTGTTGGCCTTTATTGAGAGCGGGTTAGAAGACTTTTCAATTTCTCGCAGTGTGGCACGCGCGAAACAATGGGGGGTGCCGGTGCCGGATGATGCTGGACAGATTATGTATGTATGGGTGGATGCTTTGTCGAATTACATCACAGCGCTTGACTATGCGATGGACGGAGAGCGGTACCAGGAACTGTGGGCGGGTGATGGCGAGCGGGTGCACGTGATTGGCAAGGGGATACTTCGTTTCCATGCTATTTATTGGCCGGCGATGTTGCTCTCGGCCAACCTGCCGTTGCCGACGCAAATCTATGCCCATGAATACCTGACTATCGACGGACAGAAGATGTCGAAAAGTTTAGGTAATGTTATTGCCCCTGAAGAACTAGTCGAACGATACAGTATTGATGGAACTCGTTATCTCCTTGTATCGGCTCTTCCATATACGAGAGACGGCGATCTTTCTTGGGAGAAGATGACTGAGAAATATCATGCCGACCTGTCCAATGGGTTGGGAAATCTTGTTTCGCGTCTTATTAAGTTGAGCGAGAAGCTTGAAACCCCGTATGAGGATGCAATGAAGGACATTATCTATCCGAAAGAACTGCAGAAGTTTTTTGCAGAGTATCGTTTGTGTGAAGCATTGGAATGGATTCTCGATCGGACGCGAACATTGGATCGGCGTATTGCTGAGACCAAGCCTTGGGTGTTGGTGAAAATGGATAACGAAGCATTTGAGAGTTCTATGCGAGAGTTTCTTCAGGAGCTTGCGTTTATCGCTCATTGTCTCCAGCCTTTTTTGCCGGAAACGAGTATGAAAATAGCACAGGCACTGAAAGAGAGGCGGACAGAAGTGTTGTTTCAACGAGTCGTGTAGAGGGGTATATGTCTGCTTATAGAACGGGTATCTGTAAGGAATGTATGAATGTGCTAAAATAGAAGCGTCTTTTTCTGGGGTGGCGCTCATAGTGTCATAGGAGTGAGACTCGGAGGGAATATTTGATAAGTGGATAGCGTGTAAATATATGCGTTTTGAAATGCCATTTCGGAGAAAGTCGGAACCAACCATGCCAGAGAGGCGGATGCCAAGTCGAGCACCTGTGACCCCGGATGGTTTAGGAGGCGAGGGTATACCCATAGATGCTTCGTCTAAACCTGTTCAGTTCAAGGGATATATGACGATTGACGGGGCAGTGATAGATGGACGGACAGAAGTAGAACAATTTAACGCTGCGCGAGGTTTCAACCGGATAGATGGCTCAGTTGGGCAGGCTGCAGTACCGAAAACACCAGGAGGAGAAATGGTTCCTGAAGTGCCAGATAATTCGGAAGCCGATTCGGTACGACAGCAAGCGCTGAAAATGCCGGAAGGTTTGCAAGGGGAGGAGCTCTTGGTAGTGCTGGAACAAAAAACACGGGAGTTCACAGCATATTTTGATCAAAAATGGAAAGGGAAAATGTCTGAGAATAATCCCGAAAGAGATGCCGATCTTGATTGTCTGGCAAAGTTACAGGGGCGTGCTGCCGCGGCACGCGTGAAAAAGATGCGTTTGGAAAAGATTACGAATGTAGAAATAGGACAAATACGAGCGGATATTGAGATGGAGCAGAGGAAATTGTTACAAAGATTTAGTGACATACCGTCAACAGAAGAAGAATATCGTCGAAATATTACCATGAGCATACGTGAACTCGGACATCTTTTGAAATCAGGGACTGAAGCGGAATTACGCGCTTGGTCAGACTCAAGGATGCGTGAATTTATACCTCTTTCGCAGTCAAGAGGTGAAAGAGAGGTAACGGAATTCGGGCAAGCATCAACTGACAGCGTGTTGGATAGTGATTCTGACTGGAGCAAGCAATAAGAGAAGAGTCTTGAGAAACGAAAACGATATTTTTTGATACACAGGGACCTATGAAATCAGAATCAATATATACACCTTACAGAAGTATGCGGGAGATTGAGGAGGGGCAGACCGCGCAGCAGTGTGAAGGAGTTTCTCAGGAGCCTTCACTGACTCTTTTAGAACAGGAACAACAGGAAAGAAGAGCTCATGAGGCAAGAGTGGCTGAAAAACAGCGGCGGTTGGCAGATTTAGATCGAGAGTACCAAGTGTCCTTTACTGTATCGCAAGACAGTCAGGCATCTGAGAATGCCAAGCAAGCGGCGCTTATCTTGTGTGATGAGATCCAGGAAGAGCGAGAACAAGTACGGGCAGAATTAGATGCCCTCCTGACATCAGCCAAACAATCAGACTTAGAGGCATCTTTGACTATCCCCCAAGATATTTACGCAGAAAAGAGTTTGAAGAAGCCGCCTTTTCATTTTGGAAAAGGTAAATAATAGAGGCGCATATGATAGACGCGCATGCGCATGTGCATGATTCGGCATTCGATATGGATCGGGCAGCAATGCTTGAGCGGGCGCGCTTGGCTGGGATTGAGGCTTTGATTACCATTGGGACTGATCTTGCGGAGAGTCAGTCTGCGATTGAGTGTGCGGAACAGTATCCCTCTGTTTGGGCCAGTGTCGGTATTCATCCGCATGTTTTCAATACCGCTTCCAGCGTGGCATCAGCAAGGGCGTTGGGAGAAGAGTTGAAGAAGATGCTGTTGTCCTCACGCAAAATAGTGGCAATCGGAGAATGCGGGCTCGATTACTTTACACGTGATGTCACGCAACACATAACCGATCAGCAGAAAGAGATACAAAAGGCTGGTTTTCTGGCTCAGGTGGCTCTTGCAGAGGAGCGGTCTCTCCCTCTGATTATCCATACTCGTCCGTCGCTTGATCGTATGGATGCGTACGATGATATGCGGACTCTTCTACATTCAGTGTTTACTTCATATTCTGGCGTGACCGGGGAACATCCGTATGTGATTTTGCATTGTTATATGGGTGATGCCAGAGTAACACAGCGATTTCTTGATTTCCCTTGGGTGGTTTTTTCATTTACCGGGAACATCACGTATAAGGCAAGAGCGGGAGGAGATGTGGATCGAGTACTCGATATGATTCCAGTAGAGCGATTGCTGGTCGAGACAGACTGTCCCTATCTTGCTCCGGTACCCCATCGGGGGAAACGCAATGAACCATCCTATGTCACTCTGGTGGCCCGGCACATCGCCGAGATGAAAAAAATATCGTATACTCTCCTTGAAGAACAATTGCAAGAAAATACACGACGTATTTTTCCGCGGTTGATGTTTTGATAAAAAGTACCTATGGGATTATTTGATGTTATACGACCGGGGAGAAAAAAAGAGGGATCGGACCCAGTGGCCGCCAAATTAGAAGCGGAGAAAGATCAGCGATGGCAAAGAGCAAAACAGCAAGCGGAAGGAGGAGGACAGACGGTATGGGACGCACCCATTCCGTCAGCAGCCATTCCGAATCGAGGGCAATCAGATGACCCATATGATCAGCGGAGACGCCAGAATCTTGAGCGCTTAGAAATGGGTCTCCCTGTAGAGGATAGTGAGATCGCGCCAGGTCACTCTCTCAAATCTGAAACTCTTCCCAATCCGAATGTTATGGGGAATGCGCGGATTATAGGGGGCGTGTCAGAAGAAGCTCCTCATGGTTTAGAATATTCAGGTGATCTTGACCCAGAGATGGACGCCTATCTTCAAACACAGATGGCGGAGGCACAGGCGGCGGAATTAGCGAAGGATCAGGACCGTAAGCCAGTAGTGGAGAATTGACTTTTTCTTTGTATCAGGGGTAAGATTGGAATATCTTCTTTATCTCAAAAGGAGGCGCGTGGCGCCTTTTTCTTGCGGGTGAGAGGAGAATTTTAAGACAATTGACCTTCATGGAAATTTCGATTGCAGCTGAAAAATTGTTTCTGCTCGGTGCTTTGCCGGTGACCAATGCCCTGTTTATCGGGGTATTGGTGAGCGTGATTTTGGTATTGGCGACACAAATTATTTTGACTCGGTGGCAATCCGTGCCGAGAGGCTTGCAAAATGTTTTTGAGATAATTGTTGATGGCGTACTTGGTTTGCTTGAGAGTATCATGCAGGATCGAGGTATGGCACGGAAATTTTTTCCTCTTATTGCGACCATTTTTTTGTTCATCCTGCTCTCGAATTGGATCGGACTTTTGCCGGGACTTGGCACGGTGGGACTGGCACATGAGAATGCGGCTGGGCACGCGACTATCATTCCGTTTCTTCGGAGTACGTCAGCTGATTTGAACTTCACCTTGGGATTGTCTCTCTTTGTGGTTATCACGATACAGTTGACGGGTATTCTGGCTCTTGGTATTCGTGGGTATGCGAAGAAATTTTTCGTGAGTCCATTCCACAAGCCCTATGTGGTCGGGACACTTATGGGCATACTGGAACTGGTTTCAGAGTTTGCCAAGATTCTTTCTTTTGCTTTTCGGTTGTTTGGCAATGTGTTTGCGGGAGAAATTCTGTTGACAGTGATGCTTCATCTGGTGCCTTACTTTATTCCGCTCCCATTCCTTTTCCTGGAGATTTTTGTTGGATTCATTCAGGCAGCAGTTTTTGCGATGCTCGTGGCGGTTTTTCTCAAAATGGCTACCACGCCAGCAGAACATTAGGGGGAGAATTGAACGGTCTGTCGTGTCTGATTCATGTGTCAGGAGTCATTTTGTGAAAGTTTGGACAAAGAGGAAGTTTTGCTTTATAGTAAGTAATTGTGAATCATAATTTATCAATAATAGAAGCGTATGGAAGTTGAATCAGCGAAAATGCTCGGTGCTGCTCTCGCAATCGGAATTGGTGCCCTGGGTCCTGGTATTGGTCTTGGGTTGTTGTTCTCAAAGGCTCTCGAAGCTATCGGACGTAATCCTGAGGCCTCTGGGAAAATTCAGACAACCATGTTTCTTGGTATTGCATTTACCGAAGCGGTGGTTATCTATGCTCTGGTTGTCGCGTTGATGATTTTGTTCCGATAAATATTTCTTGTCCCTTCTTTGAGAGAGGGACAGAAAGAGAATCGTCTATGGAAGCACTTGCGAATCTTGGTATCGACTGGAAACTACTTGTGGCACAAGTGGTTAATTTTGCGGTGGTGCTTTTGGTACTCAAGCGTTTCGCATATCAGCCAATGCTGAAGCTTCTGGATGAACGCGCGGCCAAAATAGAAAAAGGTTTGGCTGATGCCGAGAGTGCAGGAAAGAAGCTTGGTGAAATAGAGATTCAGGAAAAAGCGATACTGATGGAGGCGCGGACTGAAGCCAAGCGAATTTTGACCGAGACCGATGAGGCTGCCAAAAAACGCGATGCCGCTCAAATTGCGGAAACGGAGAAGAGGGTGAAAAAAATACTACATGAATCAGAGCTCAAAATAGCTGAGGATCAGAAAAAAATGCTGGATGAAGCGAAGCGTGAGTTGGGTGAAACCGTGCTTTTGGCAGTGGAAAAAGTTTTGCGTGAAAAAATGGACGCGACGAAAGAGAAGGAATTTATCGAACGACAGGTGAATTAAATATGCGACTTTCAATACGACAATACGCGCAGGCGCTCCTTGATTTGGAACGAGAGCAGGAAGGGGTGGGGGCCACGCAGAAGAGTGAGCACTTTGTTTCTTGGTTGTCTCGTCGGGGCGAGAGCGGGAAGCTAGGGAAAATTGTTCGTGAAGCCGAACGTTTGATACGCGAGCAGTCAGGCAGGGCCGCTGTTCGTATCACTACAGCGTATCAGGCAGACTCGGAGCTTCGAGTCGTCTTAGAGAAAGAAGCAGCAAGAGTATTTGCTGGCAAAAAGGTGGAGACTACTTTCGCAACCGATGCGCGTGTCATTGGTGGTTCAAAAATGCAGAGCGAAGAAGTCTTATATGATGCTACGCTGAGAACTCGTTTCGAGCGACTCGGAAAAAGTCTCGTCGGGTAACGAAGAAAAAACACAGGTGTATGGGATATAGCATATAGTATGGAGTGAAGGAAAAAACTCCATAGTAGATTCTAAATTCGATATTCTGAAAATTGTATGCCGAATCCTCTTATTGAAGAACTCAAGAAGCAGATCAGTGAATTTCATCATGAGCCAAAGGCCGAAGCCATTGGGGTAGTGCTCGAAGTGGGTGATGGAGTAGCCCGTGTTTCGGGTCTGTCTGGGGTTATGGTTTCTGAAATGATTGAGTTTGAGAATGGTGCGTTTGGCGTGGCGCTGAATTTGGAGGAGGGTGAGGCTGGAGTGATGCTTTTGGGTGAAACAGGTGATATCAAAGAAGGAACCGTCGCCAAATCGACGGGACGTATTCTCTCTGTACCAGTATCGGACACGGTGGTGGGACGAGTCGTGAATGCTCTCGGAGCTGCCATTGATGGCAAGGGGAAAATTGAGGCAACCAAGTACTATCCAGTTGAAAAAATTGCACCGGGTGTTATTACTCGTCAATCGGTCAACCAGCCACTGCAAACTGGCATCAAAGCTATCGACGCGCTGATTCCCGTTGGACGTGGGCAACGCGAACTCATTATCGGTGATCGTCAGACAGGCAAAACGGCCATTGCGATCGATACGATTATCAATCAGCGCGGTCAGGATGTGATTTGTATCTATGTGGCTATCGGCCAAAAGGAATCCAAGGTCGCGCGTATTGTCGCTGAGCTTGAAAAGGCCGGCGCGATGGACTATACCGCTATCGTCGTGGCTGGCGCATCAGAGGCAGCAGCTCTTTCTTTCATCGCTCCGTATGCTGGTTGCGCTCTGGGGGAATATTTTATGGACCAAGGCAAGGATGTCTTGGTGATCTATGATGATCTTTCTAAACATGCAGTGGCCTATCGTCAAATCTCCCTGATTCTTCGTCGTCCGCCGGGACGCGAAGCTTATCCGGGGGATGTATTCTATCTTCACTCACGCTTGCTGGAACGAAGCGCGAAGCTGAATAAGGATTTCGGTGGCGGATCAATCACCGCGCTCCCGATTATTGAAACACAGGCTGGCGATGTATCAGCTTATATTCCAACCAATGTGATTTCTATCACCGATGGACAGATTTATCTGGAAGCAGACCTTTTCTACAAAGGCGTGCGCCCAGCATTGAATGTCGGACTGTCTGTTTCTCGTGTGGGTTCATCAGCACAGATTAAGGCGATGAAGCAGGTGGCCGGTACCCTTCGTCTTGACTTAGCACAGTTTCGTGAACTCGAAGCCTTTGCTCAGTTTGGTTCAGACTTGGATGAAAAGACACGCTTATTAATTGAGCGTGGTCGTCGGGCGGTGGAAATTCTCAAGCAACCTCAATACGCTCCGTTGCCAGTAGAGAAAGAAGTGGCTATTCTCTATGCGCTTACTCGTGGGCATCTGGATGATGTGAAGATTGATGATTTGGCACGTTTTGAAAAGGAGTTTGTTACCTATTTTGAGACGAGTGGGAAGGAAGCCATCGATGGCATCGTAAAGGAAAGGGCCCTGACGCCCGAAGTGGAAGAATCACTCAAGAAACATATCGCAGAATTTAAGAAGGGATTTTCGGTCTAGTATTTTTGAATATCTCCCTGAGAAGGCGAAAGAAAATTTTTCCTTGCTGCTCGTCAGAACGAAGGGCATCGAAAAAATCTCCTAACTCCTTCTCGGGGCGGGGAGAGATTGTCGAAAGAGTAAAATTCCTCGTTCATCGAAATAAAAGAATCGTAAAAAATCCTTTCCTATATGTTCAAGAAACAGCTGGAATAATCAAAAGCGTTTTATGGCTTCAATACGAGACATTCGAAGACGTATCAAAGGGGTGAAAGCCACTGGTAAAATTACGCGTGCGATGGAGATGATTTCGGCGGTCAAGATGCGCAAAGCGGTAGCCGCGGTTTTAGCGATTCGCCCCTATGCGGAGAACGTCATTCAGGTGCTCCACCAACTCGCCGCGGTAGGAGAAGATCACCCGCTTCTTGAAGAGCGTCCAGTCCAGAAGCAGTTGTATGTCGTAATTACGTCCAATCGTGGATTGTGTGGGGCATTTAATTCTCAGATTATTAAGCGGGTACGACAGATACTGCGTGAAGATGCTGGGCGTCAAGCGGAATTCATCACGATTGGGAAAAAGGGAGATGCTGCCGTGCGACGATTACTGGCTACCCCAGCCAATTCCCAAGTAGGAAGCGAAATTATTGCCTCATTCCCAGATGTACTTGGAACACCATCGGCCGAGGGGATGCGTCCCATTGCGAAGATTTTGATTGAGGCTTTCGAGAGCAAGCGGATTGATCGCGTGGTGATGATTTACACGGACTTCAAGTCAATGCTTTCACAAGAAGTGAAGGTGCGAGCGCTTTTACCAGTCGTTGAAAAGGATGTTCAGAAAGCACTGAATGAGATTGAGCACGGTGCGATCAAGGAGCGGGTGATGAGTGCGGAGTATGTGATTGAGCCATCTCCCAAAAAAGTGCTGTGGAAAATGATTCCTCGTCTTTTGGAAATGGAGCTCTACCACGCTCTTCTCGAAAGCAATGCCTCTCAGGAATCCGCGCGCATGATGGCGATGCGCAGTGCGACTGATGCGGGCAAAGAAATGGCCGCGAGTCTTACGCTTATGTACAATCAAATTCGTCAACAAAAAATTACCCAGGAAATCGCCGAGCTCTCAGCGGGCATGGCCGCGGTGTCAAAATAGAAGAGGAGAGAAGTTGAGCATGAAATCGCTAGGGATTTTTGAGACAGAGAGAAATCGGTGCATGAGTGAGCGGATGAACAGTGGATGAGAAAGAGTTCACGCGCACACTTATTAACTGAATTAAACGGATATCATTATGAATGTAGGTAAGTTGATACAAATTATCGGACCAGTCGTTGATGCGGAATTTTCTGAGGCAGCGGCATTGCCGAAGATTTATGATGCGCTTGAAGTCACTCTGACTGACGGAGGAAAACTCGTGGTTGAGGTACATCAGCATCTTGGAGGTGGTCGGGTGCGAGCGGTTGCTATGGGTTCAACGGATGGACTCAAACGCGGTATGGAAGTGATTTCGACAGGCGCTCCTATTTCGGTTCCGGTAGGAGAGATGACGCTTGGGCGTATGTTTGGGGTGCTCGGACAGGCGATCGATGGAAAGCCAGAGGTAGTTGCCAAGATACGTCGCTCTATTCATCGTGCCGCACCAAAGTTTGAAGAGCAGTCCACGAAAGCTGAGGTGTTTGAGACTGGTATCAAATCCATTGATCTCATCTGTCCATTCATGAAGGGAGGTAAGGTAGGACTGTTTGGTGGAGCCGGTGTTGGGAAGACAGTGGTGATTCAGGAACTCATTCGTAATATTGCACAGGAACACGGTGGATACTCTGTATTTGCGGGTGTTGGAGAGCGTACACGTGAGGGGAATGATCTCTATCACGAAATGAAAGAGTCAGGTGTGCTCGATAAAACCGCACTGGTCTTCGGCCAGATGAATGAGCCCCCGGGCGCACGTCAGCGAGTAGCTCTTTCTGCTCTGACCATGGCGGAATCATTCCGTGATGACGAAGGGAAAGACGTACTGCTCTTTATTGATAATATTTTCCGTTTCACCCAGGCAGGATCGGAGGTATCAGCACTCCTTGGTCGTATCCCAAGTGCGGTAGGATATCAGCCAACTTTGGCGGAAGAAATGGGAACACTGCAGGAGCGTATCACCTCGACGAAGAGAGGGTCCATAACCTCGGTGCAGGCGGTCTATGTGCCGGCTGATGACTTGACTGATCCAGCACCAGCAACGACGTTTGGTCATCTCGATTCGACGGTAGTGTTGTCCCGCGCTTTGTCTGAATTGGGTATTTATCCAGCGGTTGATCCTCTCGATTCCAGTTCAACTATTCTTGATCCGCAAATTCTTGGTGAGCGACACTATGCCGTAGCACGCAATGTGCAGCGAGTATTGCAGCGTTACAAAGACTTGCAGGATATCATCGCCATTCTTGGTATGGAAGAATTGACGGAAGAAGATAAACTTTCTGTCGTGCGAGCGCGTAAGATTCAGAAGTATCTCTCGCAACCATTCTTTGTGGCTGAGCAGTTTACGGGTGCGCCAGGAAAATACGTGAAGCTCGAAGAGACAATCACGGGATTCGAAAAAATTCTTTCGGGTGAGCTTGATGATATTCCAGAGCAGGCTTTTTATATGAAAGGGAATATCGAAGAAGTGATCGCCGAGGGGAGAAAATAACAGTTGACTTGCGGCGGAGACGCCTAGGAGTTTTACGATATAATCTATGTCTATCAAATTCAAAATCGTGACGCCGGAGAAAACGGTTTCTGAAGAAGATATTTATCAAGCGACCTTGCCGATTGAGGGTGGCGAAATAACTCTTCTCCCAGATCATATGCCTTATATCGGTTCGCTTCAGGCTGGAGAAATTTTGTTGCGTCATGAAATGAATGGAGAAGAGACGCTCTTGGCTACTTCGGGTGGTTTCGTTGAATTTCATGATAATACCTTGGTGGTCTTGGCAGATACGGCGGAACGAGCAGCAGATATTGATTTGGCTCGGGCAGAAGAGGCAGAGAAGCGAGCACAGGCCCTGATGGCAGAGCGTGTGCATGTGGATGATGAAGAATATGCTCGTGTGGCGGCTGCGTTGCAAAAAGAAATGGCTCGTGTTCGAGTAGCACGCAAACACCATAGCTCTGGGGGGCAGATGCAGAGTCTCTAAGTCTTTCGCTTGCTTTTTTCTTGAGCACGTGTTATTCTCTTCTAACAACTGAGAAAGTCCGACGTGGTTCCCGCCTGGTCTCTCCGAGATTCGGATTAGGAATCACACTACTCCGTCCCGAGACTTTCTTTGTTGGCGGAGTTTTATTTATTATAAGAAAAAAGAGTATGGCTCTGGAATACGAGTTGTTTTATCTGGTTGGGGAGAAGAAGGAAGCAGAACTTCCACAAATCAAAGAGACCGTTGCAAAACTGGTCACTGATTTTGGGGGAACATTTCTGGCTCCAATGACTGAAGAGAGTCGAAAGTTGGCATATGAAATTCAGGGTGAAATCCGTGGGACGTATATTGCTCGTCGTTTTACTTTGCCTGATCGAGATGAAGTAGAGCGTGGCGCAGATGAGGTGCATCCTTTGAAGAACATTGAGCGGGGGCTGATGCTTTCTAAGGAAGTGCTGAGATTTATAATCTTGCGTGCTGATGACTTACCAGAGTTGAAGGCGATTGAACGCGAAGAGAAACCAATGACGGACAAGAAATTGGGTCGTGGTGAGCGTTACCGAAGTGCGGGGAGAACTGTGAAAGATACTCCGGTGATTCAGGCTAAGCCAACACCAGCCGCACAGGCGGTTTCTGAGAAAGATATTGATCAGCAGTTGGAATCATTGGGCATATAAGAGGGTGATCTTGAGAAAATCAGGATTCATAAAAACAATAAACCTATGAACGTCAACAAAGTTATTCTCGTCGGTCGTCTGACTCGTGATCCAGATATGAGAACTACTCCGACGGGACAGTCTGTCGCGACCATCGGAATGGCCACTAACAATCATTGGACCGATAAATCTGGTCAGAAACAAGAGAAGACAGAGTTTCATACCGTGGTACTGTGGGGGAGATTGGCAGAGATTGCTGG
>CAYOHD010000011.1:13246-13962 GCA_964403705.1 uncultured Bdellovibrionales bacterium
GACGAAGGGACAAGAGTGTTTTGTTGAGGGACGTCTTCAAAGTCGAAATTACACCGACAAGGCGGGACAGGAGCGGAAAACGACAGAAATTATCGGTGAGACGATGCAGCTCGGTTCTCGAGCTCAGGGCGGGGGTGGACAGGGGAATGGTGGTGGATATCAGTCATCACCGAGTGCTTCACGGCCAGCCGCAACACCACAGCGTCCCGTTTCTCAATCATCTGCTCCAATGATGGAAGAAGAAATCCCAACTATCAACCTTGATGATGAGAAAGAAATTCGTATTGAAGATGTTCCTTTTTAAATCGAAGGGTTGGAGAAGTATCGAGAGACAGTAAGAGAGAACGACGCATTATAAATCACCAGAGAATATTTTACATCTATGACACTAGAAACCAAGCAGTTAAAGAAGCTCGCACTCATTGATTACAAGGATGCCTATTTTCTTCGGAAGTTTATGAATTCACAAGGGAAAATGTATCCACCGAAAAAGCACGGATTGTCCGCGAAGCAGCAGCGTCGTCTCGCTCAAGCAGTGAAGCGGGCTCGCTTCATGGCTCTTGTTCCATACGTCGGCGAGTAAACTCGCTCCTCTTGAACCGCCATGGCACGTGAGCCGATTTCGACCTGGTTCTTCGTCCTGGTCGTTATTCGTCGGAGGGACCGGTTCCTGCTGGTGCAGGTCGATCCTGCGACGATGACGGTGCGACAGAAGG
>CAYOHD010000012.1:0-13759 GCA_964403705.1 uncultured Bdellovibrionales bacterium
GTCTACCCCACCAGAAATAAGCATCGCAATACGCATACAAAAAATCCTCAAAAAAACCATGAGACTTTTCAGTCTTACGTATCTGAGTAAAAAAATCAATACGTCGAGCGCAAAGCATTCACAATAACGACGACATCGATCACTTCCTGCAAGATTGCACCATACACCGGCGGAATGAATCCGAAGAAAGAAAATACCATGCCAAGAAGCGACAATCCAATACCAATCAAAATACTCTGTTGCGCGACTTGGTATGAACGACGTCCGATATGGACAGCCTCGCGGATTTTCCATGCGTCATGACCAAGTATGGCGACATCGGCCGCTTCAATCGACGCGCTATTCTCCGTCCCTGAAAATACAATACCCACATCAGCCAGTGCCAGTGCCGGAGCGTCATTCATGCCATCACCCACCATACCAACCAATTTTCCCGCTTCTTGTTCACGCGTCACCAGCGCTGATTTCTTATCAGGAGCACACTCCGCATACACCGGAATACCAAATCGACCAAAAAGACGATAGGCATTGGCCCGCTTATCACCAGTCAAAATACCAAGAGAGTATCCGCGTGTTCGAAAATACTCAAAAAGCTTCCCGACATCCTCCTTAATCGTATCATCGAAATAAAATCTCGCGATAAGCGTATTTTCATGCATCAGCTCAGATACGATACCGCTATCAGCATTCAATACCACTGATTTCCCGATACGATACTGTTTTCCGTCAATCACACCCGAAATGCCTTCACCGAGTTTTTCCGTAAAATGTTCTACCGAAAATAATGCGCCACTTCGCTCTGAATTCGTTTTGACCAGTGTCTTGGCTATTGGGTGGAGCGAACTCCATTCGAGTGATGCCGCTATCTCAAGTACCTGCTTCTGTGTGTAAAATGCGTCGAGCACTTCAATCCGCTTGAGATCTGGTTCACCAAGCGTAAGTGTCCCTGTTTTATCAAAAAACAGCGTCTTTGTTTTGGCCAAGACTTCAAGCACGCCCGGACTCTTCACGACAATACCATTCCGAGCAGCCCGCGAAAGCCCACCCAAAAAAGAAAGAGGGGCCGCAATCAAAAGCGGACAAGGAGTCGCAATCACCAACACGGCCAAAAAGCGTTCCCAATCACGAAAAAGCCAGAGTGCTCCAAAAGCAAGAATAAGGGTCACCACAGTGAAAATCCAATTTGATTGTTCCGCGAGGCGCACCAGCGGTGACTGCTTCTGCTTCCCTTCTTCAACAAGCGTGAGAATATTTCGATAGCTCGAATGTTCAAAGGTATTCCGTGCCTCAAGAGAAATCATGGCTCCCAGATTGACACAGCCACTCTTGATATATTTCCCAAGTTGATACTCTACCGGCTCCATCTCCCCAGTAAGATTTGCCTCACTCACCAATGCGGCATCTGAAAGAAGAGAGGCATCCAGCGGCACCATCTCATTCGTGCGCACTAAGAAAACCTCTCCTTGCGCAACCTCCTGTATCAGTTTGGTTGAAGTCCCTTCCTTGGTCTGCATGAGCACTTCCTTGGGAAACTTTTCAAATAAACTTCGGAGTGTCTTCTCAGCTCGATGCGTTCCGAAAAGTTCAAGTGCGGCGCTTACTGATACCATAAACGCGAGTACCGCTCCTGAAAGCCACTCCCCAAAAAATGCTGCCGTAAACAGCGCGAGAAAAGCAATATAGTCCAAGTTCCACTTCCGTGCCCGAATCCGTTGCCATGATTCAACACATAAAATACCGATACCCACCAAAACTCCAAGCGCCAAAAACTCACGAGAAAACCCAATGAAAGAAAATCCGATCAAGACAAAAATTACAAACGGAAATAAAAATTCTCGACTCATGAATATTGAACGCCACACAGACATACTATCGTTCACGATTATTTCGAAAACTTTTTTTCTGTATCGGTGTATGGTTCACATGCACGGTGATACGTTCATTCCCATATTTTTTTTCCAAAAGACGCCTCTCATCATTCCGCACGAGACGACGCAGTACTCCAATTTCTTCTTCCTCCCGACGTACCTGTCGAACCAGCCAAAAAAGCGCGGCTCCAAAAAGCGCCACCAAAAATACCGCTCCACCAACTAAAGAAAGGAGTGGTGTTCCAAGATTTTCCGCGCTGTTTCGTAACATATCCCAACGTGTATCAAGAGCCAGACCACTCGCTTGAATGGAACGACAACGCTCACGATAAGGCGCTACTGATTTGTCGAGAGCAAAAACTTCATTGGCGGCCTCGGTAATATGAAAATATTCAAAAGCCTCCTGACACCGCTTCGCCCGAAAAGCATCCATGCCATGAGCCAGTGCCATAAATAACTCATGTCGATCAAGTATCAGTCCGATTTTGGTTGCCTCATCAAGAATCAATGAGGCTGGCAAAGCAAACGCAAAATTATCTCCAGAAGACCGATCCAATTCACCTGTTTGGAAAGTGACCAAACCGACTACCTCACCACGATCATTAAAAAGCGGCCCTCCACTTGATCCCTGTGATACTTTGGCATCTGTTTGGTAAATCGGAAAGTTTTTTCCGGTCGCTGTTTTAAGCGCGCTCACGACTCCACGAGTAAATGTCGCCTCCAAAGGGCTTTTCGTATTAAGTTCTGCTGTGCCCGGAAACCCAAAAATATATGCCGTACTCCCCACTGAGAGAGTATTTTCGGTCGAAAGAGGCAGGGCTGGCAATCGATCAAGACCAATCTTCATCAAAGCCACATCCCGGTCATCTTCAAGAAATGTCTCACTCGCACTGACTACCGTCGCGGGAAAAGCCTCTTTCACCAAGTCAGCCGCTTTTTCTTTCTCCGAACGAGGATCCAAAACAAACACCTCACTCTCGAGATCAAAACGACTATTCTCAATCACTGTACGAAGAATACGTTTCCCAAAAGCCTCTGCTTCACCTGACTGCAAAAATGACTGAGCTTCTTCATCACTCAAATAGAGAGCGTTCTCATAAAAAGCCGCTAGCGCAGAATCAGAAGCCAGCATGTGCTTGATAGTTTCTTCTGATACCACGTGGGCATTCGTCGCGATATACCCATCTGGATGGATGATAAGCCCGCTACCAGAAATATATTCGTCTATTTTAACTTTCTTACGTTCACCTTCTTCGTCAACCGCAATGAAACCACGCTTCATGTCTACCTTGATAGGAACAATCTCAGCCTCACCGACCGTATGCGTCATAATACGGACTACCGATGGCTTCACAAGATTGGCGAGCATTTCAGGAGTGTAGGGCTCAGCTGCCCAAACCGAAAAAGGCATCCCGAGAATGCTCAACACGCAAGAGAAAAAAAGAAAGCGCAACATGAAATTTTTATTTTGCCGTATCTATAACCCTACTTCTTCATATTATAGCAAATAGAGGAAAGAAAGATACAAAGAAAAACGACATTGCCGAAGCAATGTCGCAGTGGTACGAGACCGATCAGTCTTTTGAATACAGAGTCCAATCACGCCCGCCACAGATGTCGACTTCGCGTCGCTCGGTAGCTCTGCCGTCAACCAGGACTGCCCGCAAGTCGTAGATACAGCGCTGAGTGCCGTCAGCCGGGTATACCCGGATATTGTAGCCAGACAACAACACCTGCGAACCCAGACGGTCCGTTCCCCATCCAGACCGACTCGAGTGCGAGACGTAGATGTGTTCGACGGTGTATCCGGAGTTATTGATCACCCGGACATACCGGTCTTCACCTGCCTGTGCGGACGACGTCATGGAGACGAGCGTCACGAGCAGCAGAACCACCAAACCGATGAGTTTTTTCACGTGAGATTCCTTTCGTAGGGTTACAAATGAAGGTACTAAAAAGAGGACGCACTAGCCCTCCAAAAATATATATATCATTCTCTCTCGAGAAAATCAAATTTGATACTATTGCGCATATTGACTGGAAGACTCTTCTGTGCTACTATGAATTTTCATTCTTTAAACCTTTTCTCTCATGTTTGCCTCTACTAAAACCCGTTTCCAGTCACTACTGAATCGCTCACCTTTTACGCTCTTCTTTTCAGCTCTTGCTCTCCTTTTTATAGTGATTGTTATCTCGAGCATCTATCGCCAACCAGCCAAAACTGATGATTCAGCCGGAAAAGAAGCCAAAATCGTTGATACTTTTGTCATTGGAACCGATACCGTGACAACTACCGCTTCAGCTCTCGTTAAAAAGGAAACACTGCAACCTCTGGTTGCTCTTACCGCCGGAACCGTCCAAAGTATTTCAACCCGTCCGGGCAGTCGTGTAAGCGCTGGCACCCCGATTCTTCGCCTGAGCGCGGATTATGGAGCGAATCGCGCCGGACTCGAAACAGCCCTCGCTGAAAAAAACCAGCGATTTGCTCTCGACATGGCCAAACTTGATCGCGAAATTCTGACCCTCGAAAAAAAGAAAGCTCGTGAGGATAGTACCGCGAGTGATACCGAGACAGATATCGCCCTCAAACAACTCAAACGACAACGTGCCGCGCTCAATACGTCTCTCTCTACCGGAGCACTCAGTGTGGATATTTCACGGGCGAGTACCGCCGCCTTTGAGCCACGAGCGATGGTCTCGGGAACCATCGAGCGTATTGCTGTACAAGTCGGAGATTTTGTCACACCCGGAACTATGCTCGCCCTCTTGCGAACTGACAAAGGAGCTACCATCCTCGAGACTTTCATTGATCCAGCACTCGCCCGATCTTTTGATATGACTACCCCTTCTCATGTCCTCCTAAATACAAATGAACCATCACTCGAGATTACACCTTCATTTTTCTCCACAAGTGAAATCAAGGATG
Organism: uncultured Bdellovibrionales bacterium; assembly: GCA_964403705.1. Classification (GTDB taxonomy): domain Bacteria; phylum Patescibacteriota; class Minisyncoccia; order Moranbacterales; family UBA1568; genus JAGOSP01. The sequence continues at coordinate 4,795 of CAYOHD010000012.1, forward strand.
GTCTCTTCCATATCCGATATCTGCTCTCCCCAGAACAATCTGCTCAGGTATCCGACAATACACGGGTCACTCTTTCACTTCCCCTCCGCGCCGAAAGTAAAGATGCGGGGACACTGATCCCTCTCGATGCTTTGTTTACCCACACCAATCACACTTCTCTTTTTATCGAACATGATGGGAAAGCCGAAGAACTCACGGTATCTGTTCGAAAAATCTTTGGAAACGCTGCTCTCCTCAACGAATCGCTCCCCGACGGGACATCCGTACTCCTCAATCGTGCACTCATTTCCGGCGAAGCAATCACTCTCGCTCAGTAAACACGATACTCTCGTATGCTTCCTTCCTCGTCTCACAATTTCTCACCTGCATATCAATCAGGCATTGCCGGATATTTTTCGCGCATCCGTATTGTTTCGCTCATCGCTCTTATTCTCTCTGGTGCTGGTCTTGCTAGTTACGCCACGCTCACCAAAGAACTCAATCCAAATATCCAGATTCCCATCGTCTTTGTCACCACTGTTTTTCCAGGAACTGATCCCGAAGATATGGAACAGTTGGTCACTATTCCCCTCGAGGATGCTCTCGAAAATCTTTCCGGTGTAACCAAGGCTACCTCGACTTCTCAGGAAAGTGTTTCGCATATTACGCTGGAATTCTCCTCAGGCACCAATCCAGACCAAGCCAAAAATGATGTTCAAACTGCTCTCGACAGTATCACCACCCTTCCGAAAGATGCTGAAAAACCGAATATTCAGGTACTTGATTTCCAGAATCAGCCCTCACTCATTCTGGCCGTCACCAACCGAACCGGCGAACAAGCCTCGCTCGAACACTTCGCTGATACTCTCAAGGAAACCGTCAAGGACTTGCCCGGCGTTGAACGCGTTACTCTCGGGTACCGCAATGAACCCATCATACACATCGCGCTTACACCGGAAACGGTAGATATCCATAAGCTCTCTCTCCCTGCAATCGGCACTGACATAAGCAGCGCTCTCGACAATTATCCATCCGGATCACTCCAAAACGCCAGCACAAAGTATACGCTCGGCATGGAAAAACGAGCTGACTCGGCAAGTGATATTCGTTCACTCCCCATTTCTCTCGAGGAGACTACTCTGCCACTCGGATCCCTCGCTCAAATTACACAGCGCGCGCCTATTGGGAGTACCGAGGCTTTTTTTGCCGATCACGATACATCACCCGTACCCACTATTCTGCTTTCCGTATTCAAGAGCGATACAGCTGATACCCGCGCTACCGTCGATACCGTACTTACGACAGCAGAAAGCCTCAAAGAGCGGGCAGGTGGTCATATCACTCTCGCTCCGCTTTTTGATGGTGGCCAAGAAATCAGCAAAAGTTTCGACCAGCTCCTTCATGATTTTCTCCTGACATTTCTCTTGGTATTCCTCGTTCTCCTGACCTTTTTTGGGTTTCGCCAATCCATTGTTGCCGCGCTTGCTATCCCGATTACTTTTCTCGGTACTTTTTTAGTCATGCAACTTTCCGGCCTCTCCATCAATTTTATTTCGCTCTTTTCTCTCCTCTTGGCACTGGGCATTCTGGTCGATAACGCTATTGTCATTGTCTCTGCTGTCTCCAGTCGACGCCGAAATTTCACCAATGAAGACCCCATGCAAACAGCTCTCCATGTCTTTGCTGATTACCGAATTGTCATTCTCACTACAACCATCACGACTGTCTGGGCTTTTCTCCCACTCCTTCTCGCTTCAGGAATTATCGGAGAATTCATCAAACCAATTCCGATTGTCGTTTCGACAGCACTGGCTCTCTCAGCGCTTATTGCCTTGTTCATTATTCTCCCCTTCATGGCAGCCATCCTTGCCGGAAACATACCACGACGCGTCAAAATACTCGGGAAAACCATTCTCTTCATCTTCTTTTTGTTGGTTCTTTTCTTTCTCCTCAAAGGAAGCCCCTTCTTCGTACCCGCGCTCATAGCCAGCCTTCTTTCTCTCGGAATCATCGCACTTTCTTTTTCACGAGTTTTCAACCGTCTCACGAATCTTCCGCGTGTATCAACCTGGTTGACGCAACTCGCCACCTTCCGTGCACATCTCAATCTCGATCGAATAGCTCATCGCTATCAAATTTTCATCAAAAGCATTCTCGTATCAAAGCATCTTCGCCGACGTACATTCACCATGCTCATTCTCTTTTCTCTTTTCTCTTATATTCTCGTTCCGACCGGATATGTCGTGAATGAATTTTTCCCGGAAGATGACCAATCAACTGTCTATATCCGTCTCAAGCTTCCCATCGGAACATCCCTGGAAAAAAGTCGGGTGCAGGCGATGCGATTTGCCGAGCAAATCCGTCATGAGGCACTCGCCAATTTTGTAATCGCGGAAATCGGTGCCAAACCACCGACAGACAATAGCCCCTCAAGTCCCGATACCAACGAGATTCTCTTTACCTTGATTCTCCCAGACAAGAAAGATCGCGACGAAACTTCCGGTGCTCTAGTCGATCGACTGAATCGTCAATATGCCTCTTCCAATGAGGGAGAAATTTCTGCCACTCAAATCTCTGGAGGACCACCAGCGGGAAGCGACATCACGCTCAAGCTGCTTGGCTCTGATCTCGAGACACTCGACGGCCTTGCTCAAACCATTCAGACCCATCTCAAAGAAGAACCTTCCGTCACCAATGTCTCCACATCGCTCTCGGTCAAAGGAAAATTAGTTTTTGTCCCCGACACGGAAGCCCTGACGCATTTCGGTGTCGCAACCAATGAACTTGCTTTCGCGCTCCGTACCCTGGGTAATGGTTTTATTGCAAAAAATGACGCCCGTTTTGAAAATCAAAAAATGGATATTGAACTCGCACTCACCGATGATCCACAGGGTGCCTCTCTTTCTGACCCTGGCCGACTCTTGATCAATACTCCTTCCGGGACAATCCCCCTCAGTGTCCTTGGACACTTTATCCTCAAAGAAAATCCAGCCAGCATCGACCGTGAAGATGGGAAGAGGGTTCTTTCGGTAACCGCGGATGTTGCACCGGGATACAGTGTCTCCACGGAAAGCAAAAATCTCGAAACATACGCTCAAAACAACGTCGTGTTTCCTGATGGGTACTCTTTCCAAACAGGAGGAGTCAATGAGGAAAATACGAAATCGGTTCAATCGATTCTTCTGGCTATGCTCCTCTCGGCGGCACTCATCTTTGCGACGATGGTTATGCAATTCAACTCTTTCCGCAAGGCTATCATTGCGCTCCTTGTCATTCCACTCGCAGTCTCAGGAGTCTTCATCATCTTTGCACTCTTTGGTATTCCACTCTCCTTTCCAGCTCTGATCGGTGTCCTGGCGCTTTTCGGTATCGTAGTGAATAATTCAATCATCATGGTCGACAAAATCAACAAAAATATGGAATCGATGTCTGACCTGGATGAAGCGATTGCTTCCGGAGCAGCGAGTCGCCTCGAACCCATACTCCTCACGGCTCTCACGACCATTATCGGTCTCATTCCTATCACGCTCTCGGATCCAATCTGGCAAGGTCTCGGTGGAGCCATCATTGCCGGTCTCACTTTTTCTGGTGTCGCCAAGCTGTTCTTCATCCCCGTCATCTATAAAAGCTGGTTCAATACGAAATAAATACTCTCTTCTCTTCAAAAGAGGAAAAGGGATCTTTTTCCTCGCTGCATGTTCAGAAACATGGGCATCAAAAAAATCCCTTTTCCTCTTTTGAAACGAGCCACATCTTACGTTCACTCGGATCATCTCAATATCTTTATTCACTCTCTTATGCCCGCACCCATCACTCCAGCAGACGCTACTTTTCCGATGCGTCTCAATCGCTACCTCGCCAAACAAGGAGTCGCTACGCGCCGTGAAGCCGATGCTCTGATTGAAGCTGGTCGCATCATCGTCAATGGACACAAAGCAACGCTCGGTATGAAAGTCACCGAAACTGATCAGGTTACGGTCGAAAATGCCAATCGTCGACATCATACCTATCTCGCCTACTACAAACCACGCGGCATCATCACTCATTCCCCCCAAGGGAAAAGAGAGTATTCCATCGCTGATGTCACCAAAAAATCAGATCTCTTTCCGATCGGTCGCCTCGATAAAGACTCAGAAGGGCTTATCATTCTCACCAATGACGGTCGTATCACTGAGCGCTTGCTTCACCCTCGTTTTGCTCACGAAAAAGAATATGAGGTGACCGTACAAGAAACGATTGACGTCACCAAGCTTCCTTATCTCGAAGCCGGTATCATGGAAGAAGGAGAGCTCCTCACTGCTAAGTCAGTCCGCATCACGAGCAAGAATACCCTGACCATCATTTTGACCGAAGGGAAGAAGCATCAGATTCGCCGCATGCTCTCAGCTATTCATCTCACTGTGGTGACTCTCAAACGGGTACGCATTATGAATGTTCTCATTGGTGCCATGAATCCTGGTCAATCACGGCCGATTGCCGGGGCTGCCCGCGAAGCCTTCCTGGCTGATTTAGATCTGTAAGAAAAAAGCATTCCTTGTATTGTATTCTTGACGGAAACAAGAAAAAAGAGTATAATGAACGGTTGTTTAACAAATAAACCCTGTATACGGAGCCTCTCTTTTGGCTTTTTCATCACAGAGAATTTTCTTTCTCTGTAGTCCTCAAAAGGAATAGCTATGCCCATGTTCTGTATCATTTCTTTCATTGGACCACTCCACCAAATCGCAGATGAGCTTCGTGCCTATCTCCCCGAGATACCACCTCCGCTATTTGCGAAACAACGGAGCTGGCCTCAAGTCGGTCCGGACCGCCGGGCTCACCATCAACCAGCGTTTCCCATGCGCGTTGGAATTGTCCGTCGCGGTCATCGCCACTGGTAGAGCATACAAGGAGATCTTCATGGCATTTCAAGTAACACTTATACCTCCGATTAAAGGAAGCGCCAACCCACGCTGGGAAATTTTGGTTGCGCCAGAACATCGGCCGCTGTCTCAAAACAATGAGATGGCCACGCTCCAGAATATCTCTACTTATGCTGCAATCAGTCTCTGCTATGGGTACGACAAAACATCTCCCGAGGTCACGGAGACAGAGGATGGTGGTCTCCGCATCAGATTCGCAGGCGGTCCTGGTAACTTCGATGTTCTGGAGAAATTTCTTGAGTGGCTCGGCAACCCACGTCATTACATCTGCTGAGTAGTAGTCCTCCAGCAGAGCTCACAAGGCAGCTACGCATCCGCGTTTGCTGCCTTGTCCTATTTTTATACTCAAAAACTGCTTATGCATTACTCATAACGCAAAGCCTCGATGGGATTCATACGAGCCGCGCGACTGGCCGGGTAGTAGCCAAAGATAATACCGATTGCCGTCGAAACTACAAAGGCAAGTAGTATGGAACCCGAAGAAATGCTGGCTGGTAAACCAAGGGCTGTCGCGAGAAGCGACACAAGCCAACCGAGAAATACTCCAATCGCTCCACCGGAAAAGGTCAGAACTATTGCCTCATACAGAAACTGCTTCCGAATATCCGCGCCCTCTGCTCCGATAGCCTTCCGTAAACCAATCTCCCGTGTACGTTCAGTCACCGTCGTCAACATCATATTCATAATTCCAATACCTCCAACAAGCAAAGAGATACCAGCTACTGCACCAAGAAGCGTCGTAAACACTCCTGTCACCGATGAAGCAGTCGAAACAATATCGGCTTGATTCATAATTGAAAAATCCGCTTTGGTTGGATCGGTAATTCGATGACTCGCTAATAAGGTGGTTTTTACCGCGTCCGATGCCGTGTTCATATCGGCATTATTTCTGACCTGAATGTTGATATTCGAAAGGTATTCATTACCCGTAAAGAATTGTTGCGCCGTTGAAATTGGAATATAAATTACGTCATCTGAACTCCCGAAACCAGTCCCTCCACGAGGTACCGTGACCCCGATAATAGTAAAGTCCGTCTCAGCGATACGAAGTCTTTTCCCAACTGAGCTCAGCGCATCCACGCCAAAAATCGCGGTCGCGACATCTGGACCAATGACTGCTACCTTGGCGAGAGTCCGCACTTGTCCCGCGGTAATAAAAACTCCCTCCGCAATATTTACGTTACGAACAGTCGCGTATTCTTCTGTTACTCCTGTCACGCTCGTATTGGTATTCTTTCCGGCAGCCGTCACTTGCTTATTTCGTGCAGAAACCTCTGGAGCTACTGCCTCAATACTTGTCACCTCACTTCTGAGCGCTTCGACATCCTCCCACTTGAGAGACTGCGCTAAGCCCTGAGCACCCACTACAGATGAACCACGATCGCGCTCTGCACCTGGACGTACCATAAGGAGATTTGAGCCAATCGATTGAATGCTCGCCTGAATTGAGTCCTGAGCACCCCGACCGATGGCCACCATAATAATCACCGAGGCAATACCGATTACGATACCCAGCACCGTCAAACCCGACCGTGATTTATTCACCGTGAGAGCTGCGTAAATTTCTGAAGAGAGGTCTCTCGCTAACATAAAATAACTCATGAAAAGGATTATTTTCTGCGCGTTGCATTTTTTGTATCGCTCACCAACAGACCATCTCGTATCACGAGTGTTCGGTCAGCATGCGAAGCGACTTCGGCTTCATGCGTAATGAGGATAACCGTGTGCCCATGCTCTCGGTTGAGTCGTTCAAAAGTCTCGAGCACCAACTCGCCTGTCCGGGTATCTAAGTTCCCAGTTGGTTCATCAGCCAAAATGAGCGATGGTTCATTTACCAAAGCACGGGCAATCGCCACCCGCTGCATCTGCCCACCAGAAAGCTGATTGGATTGATGCGTCCAATACTCCCGATCAAGACCAACTGCCAAAAGTGCTGCCTCAACCCGCCGCATACGCTCTCCAACAGGTGCTTCCTGATAAATCAGCGGGAGCATCACATTGCGTACCACGCTTGTTCGCGGCAAGAGATTAAACGCCTGAAAAACAAACCCAATTTTTTCTCGTCGGATATGAGCCAATTCATCATCTGAACACTGAGATATGTCCCGATTATTCAGAAGGTACTCTCCGGATGTTGAAGCATCCAGGGCACCCAAAATATGCATCAAGGTTGATTTACCCGAGCCGCTCGGCCCCATGATCGAAACGTACTCTCCATCCGCATTCACGAATGAAATTCCCTTCAGCTCGTCCGTGTTGCCACCCTCATTCTGATAGGTCTTGCGAATATTCCGACATTCAATCATAGCCCTGTCTTATCGCTATCGATTATTCCTCCCTGTGCCTCGGAAAAGTGAACTGAGTATATTCCCGCCTGATGCTGCTTTCGTAGTACTCGCGGAAAGAGATGGCAAAACAACCGTGTCACCCTCATTTACTCCGCTGATAATTTCCGTTTGTATATCATTGGTCAGTCCAGTTTGTACCTGCTGTGACACTGTCGCTCGAATACCCGATTCACCACTCTCATTCTCAGCCTTCTTGTTTGTTGTTCTCCTCATACCCGAAACATCTTTTTTTTCTGTTGCTTTTTTTACTGTCGCCTGATTATTTTCATCTCTACTGAATGCCGCGTTTGGAAGCAACAGTACTCCTTTCTTTTCTGCCACTGAAATATCAGCACTCACACTCATCCCTGGTTTAATGAATTTATTCTGCTCATCCAATTCAATATCTGCCTCATATGAAACGACATTTTGTGTCACTTTACCGATAGTGGCTATTCTCGAAACTTTGCCACCAAGTACCATACCCGGTAAAGCATTGAAGGAAAGCTGCACACTGTTTCCTTCTATCACCCTTGCGGCATCGACTTCGTTCAAAGTCACCACCACCTTCATGTCTGGCGTAATAACAGAAGCCAGTACGGTATCACGCGCTACGGAATCTCCAGCTTCCACACCAAGACCGGTCACAATACCGTCAAACGGTGCCTTAATTGAATAATCAGCCAACTTTTCCTGTGCTTTCCTGAGAGAGTTCTTGCTCTGAGCAATTTCTATCTCCTGCAACTGACGATTCCAAAGATGGGTTTTTGTCTGCTTCTTATATAGATCCTCCGTCTGCTTTTGTTTGATTTGAGCGTTCCGAAAATTTAATGCGGCAGATTCAATATCACGCGCGGCATCACTGGTATCAAGCACGGCAATAATCTGTCCCTTCTTTACTTCCTGATTATTCTCGACCCGCACTGAAACCACGTCAATACCATCACCAGCGATGACTGGCGTCAAATCGACCTGGGAGACCGCTTCGACCTGGCCACTCCCAGACACAACCACTCGTAAATCACCACGCTCAACGACTGCTGTTTTTTGCGCAGATGAAACCATCGATGGAGATGTCTCTCCGAAATACCAAGAAGCAAGACTCATAAGAAGGAATACTCCTATGATCCATTTCCAGTGTTTCTTCACCCATATCAATATACTCCTCATATGTTTCTGTCTTTCCAAGAATCAATAATCTCTTACCGATTACGCCCCTTCGAACCACTCCCCTCCTGCTCAAAGACCCGAATAAAATCAGCGACTACGACACCGTCTTCAGCTGGCTTCCCGATAATCATCACCGTGTCATCTTTCTGTATTTCATTTGCTGTTATTTTTTCGCGCTGTTTCATAACACGCGTTTTATCAGTCAGACGAGCGCTCGACTCCTGATCGTCAGAATCCCTCACAATCAATGTATCTTCCGCCACCGATATCACGGTCCCCGATGTTCCATGCGGATTTCGAAACCCATTCCCATTCGGCATACCCATCATACCATCCCGTTTTGAACCACGTGGGCCGTCACCCAAAAAATGCCGTTCGTAATTTTCCCCCCACGCATACGAAAAACGTGCTTTATGCAAACCAACAGCTACGCCCGAAGCGAAGCTCACGAGCATAATCAAAAATATACCAACCCCTACTACGCTTCTCTGAAACATCTTCGACTGCACACATTCCTGCAATGTCATTTTCATAGGATATCACTCAAGAAATTAAAGAGATAAAACA
>CAYOHD010000013.1:0-13544 GCA_964403705.1 uncultured Bdellovibrionales bacterium
ATATGTAGGCCTTCCGTATCAGTAGCATAGATAATCTCCTGTGGGGGTGTTCCAAGAATCATCGCATGGTAGAGATTTTTTTCAATCCCCTCTTTCTCAATTCCGAGTCCCGAAGAAGCATTTCCTTGTGGATCAAGATCGACTAACAAGACTCGCTTTCCAAACTCAGCCAGATAGCGAGCGACATTAATCGTGGATGTCGTTTTCCCGACGCCGCCTTTCTGATTGACAAATCCTAAAATTTGAGACATATTACATTATCATGGAGAAAGAAGTTTTTCTGCACTCATACAGTATATCTGATTGACAGCTACACTTCAATTTTCTATGCTGAGAAAGGCTTGTACATTCAAATCTGTTCAAATAGACTAATTTGATCGGAATAAGAAAGTCGGCTTTTTCTGATGCCACATGTTTTCGAACATACAGCGAAGAAAATGTTTGTTTTCTTGTTCCGATCAACTGTCTCGTATAAAAAAGCCGCGGTGATGGAATCCCGCCAAAGGCGGGTAAAGGTAGACTTGGTCGCCTACGGTGACCATACGGGAGTAAAGCGAACAAAGTAAGATGCGAAAATGTGATCACCGTGTACGTCATTCAAAGCCAAACGAAAAAATACCGCTACGTTGGCATAACGAATGATTTTAAAAAAAGATTCGCAGAACATTCAAAGAACAAACAGGCATTTGCACCTTTCTTGGTCTTACGTCTCGAAATTTTTCCTGATTACTCATCAGCAAGAATTCGCGAAAAATTCCTCAAAAGTGGACAAGGGAGGGCATATCTTGATACGTTACAAGAAGAGCCGCGGTGATGGAATGGTAGACATACGGGACTCAAAATCCCGCGATAGCGATATCATGAGAGTTCGAGTCTCTCCCGCGGCACCACTGAAGAAAAAACACCCTGCATCATGCGGGGTGTTTTGCTTTGGCTTCTGCAATGGCAACTACCTTTCGCAAAAGACAAGCGATCGTCACTGGACCAACACCGCCTGGTACTGGAGCAAGAAAACCTACCTGATGTGCCATGCTTTCAGCATCGACATCACCCACTGTCCGCCCTGATTCGTCTTTCGCGATGCCTCCATCGATAAGAATCGTGTTAGGAAGAATACTGTTCCCTGTAATCAGATTCGGCATACCGCAAGCACTCATGACTACTCGGGCATCCAGAATCATTCCTGTCTCGGTCAGCAAACGCTCCGATGGAATCATACGCCCCACCAAGCCATGATTTGCACCAGCCTTGAGCAGAACCCGTCCGAAGTGCTCAGAGTTCACCACCAGAATTGCTGATTGCCCTTCAAGAGGCTGTTCGCTCGAGAGCAAAAGCTCCATCAGCGCTTCAGGGAAAACAGGAATCCGAGTCTTATCCCCTGCCAAAAATGCCGCTACATTGTGTAAGTGAAACCCATCAACGTCTTTGTTTGGGTCCATCGCTCCAATAATACGATCCGTATCCAACCCATCAGGAAGCGGCAACTGAACAAGGATACCATGTACTGATACAGTCTCATTCAGACGAACAATAATGGAAAGTATCTCATCCTCTGTAGTGCCTTCAGCTAAAAGGTGTTTTTCAAAAGCGATTCCATCCATCGCTGCCTCTTTTTCTTTGAGACTGACATACAGATGTGATGCTGGGTTGTTTCCTACCAGTATCACAGCGAGTTTTGGCTGAAGAGTCAATCGGCTAACTCGTTCTCGAATATCAGCATGGATACGATCAGCTACTGGTTTTCCATACAAAAACTGCATATGCCAAAAAATCGATGAGTTATCTCTTTTCTGAAAAATATGTGCTATACACCTTTGGTGTCACATATCGCCATACTCCCCATGCAACGCTTGTGGCGATTGCTATGCTCCCAAGAATATCAACCAGATGATGAACCCCCGCGAGCATTCGAGAGTATCCTACCAGGAAAGCGAGTGCCAAGAGTACAGTACCCAACCACCTTTTTTCACACCAGAAAATCAGTGCCGCACATGCCGCAGAAAGAAGCGTGTGGTCTGATGGGAAACCATTGTCAGCAGCATGAGGAATCAACGACGGAATTCCTGAAAGAACAAATGGTCTTGGACTGTCAAAAAAAACACTTCCCATTTTCGCGACTATATAAGCCAGAGGAAAGGAAATGACGAGAGAAATGAGCAACCTGAAACGCAGTTCCTTCGATTGTGAGTATATGAAGACCCCCGCGAGAACCGCAATGACAAGATAGAGATACTGTGCCCCAAAAAGAATCAGTTGTTTTTCCATAAAGCGAGAGGTGACTAAAAAAGCGTTCCTGCCAATGGCGCGTCAAGCGTCACCAGCGGCGCGTGTTCCGTCTTCACGGATTCAAGCAGTTTCTTATTACCATGCAATTCAGCGATATAATTCCAATTCCGAAATTCTGGATATTTTTCCAATTGTTTCTCGAGAATTTCTACCGTCGTTCGCACATCACCCGCACCCGTATGCGCGCTCACATGCTCTCGACCACAGTAGAGTTTGCAAGCAGCCGAAAGAGTCCGCGGTGTCATCATGTCACGTGCTTCCATCTTGTGATAGAGAATTTTCGCGTCAAGAATTTTCTTGCCAGAATAGTCAAAGTTTTTTCCGACTGCCGCAAATTCCCCTCGGAGAAAAGGGAGATCAAATCCAGTAATATTAAATCCTCCGACATCCGCTCCATCAAAGGTATTCCAGAGTTCAAAACACAGCGAGGCAAAACTTGGCATATCTTTCACATCCTCATCACGAATCCCATTGATACTCGTGGCTACCGCTGGTATCGGGCGTCCCGGATTCAAGCGCTGGCAGTACTCGATAATCTCTCCGCTCGGTAAAATCTTCTCGTATGCAATTTCAATGATATGATCTTCGCCCGCAGTCAATCCGGTCGTCTCCAAATCAAAAACAATGAGTGGCCGATCAAGAGGGAGATACTGCGCAATGGTCGTATGCGGCATAGTCGAGACGATTATTTCATAACACCTCACATTCTACCTGAAAAAACCGTTTTACTCCACCGTTACCGACTTTGCGAGATTGCGTGGCTGATCAATATCATAGCCTCGCTCAACAGCGACATAATACGCAAAAAGTTGGAGTGGAATAACTGCCAGTGCCGGCGAAAGCATTTCAAGAGTCTTCGGAAGTAAAAGAGTATCAGTAGCCTGCTTGGTGAGCTCAGTATCACCCTCGGTTCCAATCGCGAGCACTCGACCGCCTCGAGCGAGTATCTCTTGAAGACCACTCATATTTTTTTCGTAAACGCTATCTCGCGGAACTGTCAAAATCGCCATCACGGATGAATCAATCAGGGCGATGGGTCCATGCTTCATCTCTCCTGTCGGATAACCCTGCGCCGGCACATACGCGATTTCCTTGATCTTCAGTGCTCCCTCAAGCGCATTCGGGTAATTATACTTCCGGCCCAAGTACAGATAGTGTGATTGCTGGGCATATTTCTTGGCTAATTTTTTGAGAATAGGGGCCTGTTCCAACACACGCTCCATCTGTCCCGGAAGAGACAATAACTCTCTGACAATACGTTGCCCCACGACCAGTGACAACTCGCGTTGCCGGCCCAAGTAGAGTGAGAGCAAAGCAAGCACAGCAAGCTGCGATGTAAACGCTTTCGTGGATGCGACTGAAATTTCTGGTCCCGCGTGACAATACACGCCAGCGTCAGTCTCCCGAGATATCGATGAACCTACCACGTTGACGATTCCAATCGTCAGAGCGCCCTTCTCTTTCGCTTCTCGAATCGCCGCAAGCGTATCCGCTGTCTCTCCTGATTGTGAAATCGCAATGACCAGTGTCTTTTTACCCAGCAACGGTTTTCGATAACGAAATTCAGATGCCATCTCCACTTCAGTCGGGATACCGGCATATTCTTCCAACATATATTCTCCCACCAACCCAGAATGATACGACGTACCGCAAGAAACAATGATAATGCGATTGATAGACCGTAAACGTTTTTCAACAGCACGGAGTCCCCCGAGTCGTGCCCGACCCTCCTCAAGAATCAATCGTCCGCGAAGCGCATCGGCAAAACTTTTCGGCTGTTCAAAAATCTCTTTCAACATAAAATGAGAGAATCCTCCTCGCTCGGCCTTGGATCGATCCCATTCCAGCGAGACCTCCTCTTTCTGTTGTCGCTGATTTGCAAGCGTCTTGACCACGTATCCTTCCGCATCCAATACGACCATCTCCCCGTCATCGAGGTACACCACTCGCTTCACATCACCCACAAGAGCCGAAACATCTGACGCAAGAAACATTTCGCCATCGCCAATACCAAGCACCAACGGACTCGAAAGGCGTGCTGCAAGCATCACATCTGGAGAGGATTCCGAAACCGCCACAATAGCATACGCTCCTCGAAGGCGCTTCAGTGTTTGAGTAAATGCTCCTTCGAAAGTATTTGTTTTCATTTCTTCCTCCAACACATGCGCGATAATCTCCGTGTCAGTTTCTGAACGAAAAACATGCCCCTGCTGCTCAAGCACTTCTTTTAATTCGCGATAATTTTCAATGATACCATTATGGACCACCGCCACCCGCCTGGTGCAGTCTGTATGCGGATGCGCATTCTTTTCAGAAGGTTTGCCGTGCGTCGCCCAACGCGTATGGGCAATGCCTATCATACTCGTGCCAACTTTTCCTGAAAGTCGATCCTCAAGAACAGAGACCTTGCCGACTGATCGTATCACTCTCAGTTTCCCTTTTTCAACCAGCGCGATCCCAGCGCTATCATATCCCCGATATTCCAAACGCTTCAGTCCTTCAAGGAGAAATTCTCTCGCTGACCGTTTCCCAAAATACCCAACGATTCCACACATAGGATTGTTGATTACGGATAAAACCCCACTCCCAGAAGCATACCACCACACACTTTTCGGAAGAGCCTTTCTGATATCACTCTCATCAACCTCAGACTCATCTGAGTGTACAGTGACTTATTGACGCGCGAGCCAATGCTGCCGTAAGAAATCTTCCCCAAGAGCAATATCTTCCGGTTGACCAACCGGCTGCCACGCTCTGGTTTGAACAACCGAAACTGGTCTTTCGTCTCCTACGAGAACCAGTGTCTGAGGCAAACCATACTCAGTCTCACTAATTGACACAGGAGCATACGAAAAATACGCCTGATCAAGCATATAGGCACCCGTATTCACTAACCCGTATCCCGGGGCATGCGGTCGCTCGATAATACCCTTGAGTCGTCCCTCTGTATCCGTATCGAGTAGACCAAAACGACTCGAATCCTCAAGCCCACAAGCCAGCACCGCCATATCGTATGTCAATAAACGCTCTAGATCTTCCTGACAGTAGATATCATCTCCATTCGTCACGAGCGCCGGTCCCGCGAATAAGCCAGACTCATACACCTCTCGAATCGCACCCCCCGTCCCATCGAGCTTCTCATGACGGACATATCGAATTGAACGACCCTGCCATTCACTGCCAAAATACTTTTCAATCTGATCACCAAGATATCCCACCACAAAAATCACCTCCTTGACTGCTTCGGGCAACATCGCCAGTCGCCATTCCAAAAGAGGTTTCCCGAGAAGAGGGAGCATCGGTTTGGGAATATCGGCGGTCAAGTCCCCCATTCGTATCCCTTTCCCCGCTGCCAGAATAATCACCTGCATACATGTTAGACAACGATACTTATAATTTTCCCAGGAATAGACAAAATTTTTCGGGGAGTTCGGCCGGCTAAATGCGCCTGTACATTCGTATCAGCCAATGCGAGCTCAATCAGTGTTTTCTCACTCGCTTCTGGAGAGACTGTCAAAACCGCTCGTACTTTTCCGTTGACTTGCACGGCGATGTGGAGAGTCTCAGTCACAATTTTCTTCTCATCCCACTGTGGCCACTGGGCCAGAAAAAGAGACTTCGTACCTCCGAGACGTGACCAGAGTTCTTCCGTGATATGTGGCGCAAATGGAGAGAGTAAGAGCAGAAGAGTCCGATAGTGTGCAAGAGAAAGAGTTGCTTGCTTTTCCAATGCATTCGTCAATACCATCAGGCTACTCACAACGGTATTAAATTTAAAATCCTCAATATCAGTCGTCACTTTTTTGATAGTCTGATGAAGTAGACTCTCCATATCCTGACCGGTAGTACGTGATACCGTTGGTGAGACTTTCGATTGTAATTTCCATACCTTCTCAAGAAAACGACGCGCACCGACTACCCCATCTGTATTCCAGGCAATAGCCTGCCCAAATGGTCCCATGAACATTTCATACAAACGAAAGGCATCTGCTCCAAAATCCGCGACAACCTCATCTGGATTCACCACATTCCCCCAACGCTTTGACATCTTACGACCATCTGATGCCGTGATGAGCCCCTGGTTCACCAGCTTTTTAAATGGCTCTTCACTCGAAACAACACCGATATCAAAAAGAAATTTGTGCCAAAAACGCGCGTACAACAAATGACGCGTCGCGTGTTCAGTACCACCGACATACAAATCAACTGGCATCATCTTACCTTCTTTTTTCTTGTCTACTAATGCCTTCGTATTTTTTGGATCAATAAAACGCAAATAATACCAGCAAGAACCCGCCCATTGCGGCATCGTATTGGTTTCACGCCTCGCCTTGCCTCCGCACTTCGGACACGCGGTATTCACCCACGCTGCAATACCAGCGAGTGGTGATTCTCCGGTTCCGGTTGGTTCATACGACTTCACTTTAGGCAGAAGCACTGGCAAGTCTTTCTCAGGTACCGGCACAACTCCACATGCCTCACAGTGCACGAGCGGGATAGGTTCTCCCCAATAACGCTGTCGACTAAATGTCCAATCACGCATCTTATAATTCACTTTTTTCTTTCCCATCTTTTCCTTCGTCAACCACGCCGTCATCTGCTTGCGCGCCTCCACTGAAGTCAAGCCAGAAAATTCCCCTGAATCATGCAGTACACCATCTCTTGTAAAACACTCTTGTGATTTTGTCCCTCCATCAATAGACACAATCACTTGTTTCACTGGCAATCCGTATTTCTTGGCGAATTCACCATCGCGCTCATCATGCGCCGGCACAGCCATCACTGCTCCAGTCCCATAATTTCCGAGTACATAATCAGCCACATAGACCGGTACCCGCTCACCGCTCAATGGATTGACTGCTTCAATCCCTTCAAGCTTCACTCCGGTTTTTTCCTTCGCAAGTTCCGTACGTTCGAGGTCGGATTTGCTCGCTGCCTGCTTCAGATATTTCTGAACATCCTCTTGGTTCGAAATGCCCGCAGATAATTCATTGATCATCGGATGCTCCGGTGCCACGACCACGTACGTACATCCAAAGAGCGTATCTACTCTCGTCGTAAACACTCGAAGTTCACTTTCGGTTCCCGCAATCGGGAAAATAATTTCAGTACCCTCACTCCGACCAATCCAGTTACGCTGTTGGTCCTTGATAGACTCACTCCACTGAAGCTCTGGATTATCCAGATCCTTGAGCAAGCGATCCGCGTATTTCGTCATCGCGAGCACCCACTGCCGCATCGGTTTCTTCTCCACGACTGACCCACAGCGTTCACATTTCCCCTGTTCGAGGTCTTCATTGGCTAAGCCAGTTTTACAAGATGGACACCAATTAATAGGATCAAAGGACTCATAAGCTAATCCCTTCTTATACATCTGCAGAAATATCCACTGTGTCCACCGATAATACTCCGCATCCGTGGTATTGATTTCGCGCTCCCAGTCATACGTGAAACCAATTTTTGCGAGTTGCTTTTTGAACGTCACGATATTCTTTTTCACCGAAACACTCGGGTGCAATTTATTTTTCAGGGCATACTGTTCTGCTGGCAAACCAAAAGCATCCCAACCCATCGGATGAAGCACGCCGTATCCCTCTAGCTGTTTGAACCGAGCAAGAATATCCGTCGCGATATACCCACGAGGATGTCCGACATGCAATCCTGCTCCCGAAGGATATGGAAACATATCGAGAACATAGAATTTTTTCTTACGAGTATACTGCCGATACACGCCCGTCTCTTCCCATACCTTTTGCCACTTTTTCTCAATGCTGGCTGGCTGATAATTTCGATTCATAGGTGTCCAATTCATCTTATTCCACACACTTCATCATTCGCCCAATCTCTCAAAAACATACAAGGATACTCTAGCGTACTTCTCTCTTTTGCACAAGAAAAAAGAGGCTTATCATAGCCTCTTCATACACATTTCGTCTCATTCAATGGAGAACTTCTCGAACGACGTCAACCGCTTTTTGTGGCGTTGTCAATGATTTCACCAGGTAAAAACGGGTGGCGTCTAATTCCCCGATTCGCTTAAATGATTCCTGATTATCCTGATTACTCAACACCACAACGGGAATCTTTGAAAGCGCTGGGTCACTTTTGAGTGCTTCCAAAACCTCAATCCCATCTTTCACCGGCATCTGGAGATCAAGAAGAACAATATCTGGATGTCGACTCCTAATAAGGGCGAGCCCATCCTCTCCATTCATCGCGGCAATCGTCTCGAATCCCTCACTCTCAAACTTGATACGGTATATTTCTTGAATACTTGCATCGTCATCTACGATGCACACGATACGTTTCCCAAATACATCTGCCATAATGCTCTGTCAAGCAAGTTACTCCTCTCCCTGTGAATCATTGGCCAGTACCTCTGTCACGATATCCACTACTTTCTGTGGTGTCGTCAGGGTTTTGACAATATAATAACGAGCCGTCCCTAAATCGCTTATTTTTTGAAACATCTGATCGGAATTATTATTACTCAGAATAATCACTGGTATCTGTGCTAACTCCGGGTCACGATTCAGCTCACTCAAAACACTGATGCCATCCATCTGCGGCATATGAATATCAAGAATAATCACATCGGGATGGGTAGACCGAACCAGGGTCAGCCCCGCTTCACCGTTCACTGCTACCGAAACAAGATACCCATCTTGTTCAAATCGCAAGCGATACATAGTCAAAATATCCGGATCATCATCTATGATACAGATGGTCTTCCGACGCGAAACTTGTTCTTCTTCGTCCATAAGCCTTCACTTTTCCTTAAACGAATACCTCCCAGATGAAATCTTCTTTGATGTATGACATATCCTTCTTTGAAAGAATTTTCTATCAATTACTCAATCTGTTTCTTACACGCACTTTATTACATAACATCTACTTGAAAAGAAGTTTGTAATTCTTCGACCAGTAGACAATCCCATTATAATACCCCGGACTAAAAGTGCCTAGATACTGTATCGATGCGCTTCGAATAGTCGACGCACTTCCCGAAGTAGCCCCTGCCTTTTTCAATTTCAAAGCCATAGCCATCACCCCATCAGTCAAATTCCATGGATCAGGCGTTTTGTGGCCAGTTTTCGAGCGGATATCGGATTCATAGCCACGCCACACATCAGCCATAAACTGCGGAATTCCCATAGCCCCCCCTTGTCCGATATAGCTGCGTGGATTACACGAAACCTTTTTACTCTTACTATACCCGAGCTCTTTTACGAGTTCATCAAAAATACCACGCCGTTTCCGAAGCAAATCGATTGAGGCTTGCCATTTCTTGTTCTTTTTCAACAATGCTTTGTACTGAGCCAACGCGCCTCTCTCTACTTCATCGTACGTACACTGTCCCGTATTCACACCAAGATTAGTTTCCATTTTGAGGAATCCATACAGCACACCTTCGGGAACTCCGGTCTTATCACTCGCAAACTCCACCGCCTCACGGATATCCTTCGCATCATAGGATTTCCCGGTCAACTTGGACAAGTCTCCCTGCAATTCTGAAAGCTCCTTATTAAGACGACTGACAATTTGTTGCTGATCTTCCAGGTCAGACTGAGTTTCATTTTTGGCGACCACTAATCTTTTTTCCTGCTCACTCTTCAGACGAAGTAACCGCTCATGTTCAATCTTGGCATCTTCCAAGACCGATTTCTCCCCCGCCATAGTGGCACGTGCTATTTGAAGTTCATCCGCAATCGTATTTATTTTCTCTTGTATCGTTAAAATATTATCCCCCTCAGCCAATGAAAGACGCATGAATTCACTGTCAAATACCACCTCGGCCAATGGTGTATTCCCATTTTCATAGAGACTGCGCAACAATTCACGTAACAAATGCTGTTGAAGCTTGATTTCGCTTTCAACAGCTTTGATTTCAGCCTCCTTCTTCCCGATAATCGTTTCCGTATCCGAAAGTAAGTTCGATGTCTTAGCAATGACCTGCTTTGTCACAACGAGTGACCCCGTAATCTGGTTGAGATCCTGTTTCAGGAGTGCTTCTTTCTTCTTGGCGGCCTCGAGCTCTTTTTCTGTTTTTTTGATATCACTTTGAATATCCTCCATATCCGCAGCCTGGGTATAAGAAACGGGCAAAAATACCCCACTCACCATTCCCAAGAGAAGGACGACTCCACCAAAAACAGCTATTGTTCGCTTGGTTTTTCGCATACCTTTTCAGTATACCATTCCTTGAGAATTCCCGCTTGACAAGAGGGAAGGAAAGGAGAATACTACTCCGGTTGGCTCGATTACCTGATTTTCTTTCCGAAGAACCTTTTGGGAGGGAATATCCCGTAACTGTGTCACTCTTTTTCTCTTCTTTTACAATCTGACAACAAGGAGTAGTCATGTCTAAAAACCCCACTCCCGAAAAACATGCCCTCATCACCTGCTACGACGGCCGCGTCGACGATATGGTGGTAACTCTCGCACAAACGATTCGAGTCGAAGGAGAGCTTCTCGATAAATCAATCCTGCGACCACCCGGTGGTGTTCATGTGCTTCTCGGAAAAGCCGATTGCCGAAAAGGATTCTACGAGATGCTCACCGCGCTGCGCGATATCGCCGGTATTGATATTTTTCATCTCTACCCTCATACGAATTGTCGATATTGTGGTCTCCATTTACAGGAGAAAATCGGCAACGGAACGCAGAGCGACCTACGGTTTCATGTCCAAAGTGCAGCAAGAATACTTCTTGGGCTAGAACACCACTTCGCGCGTCTCGGCGGGAAGATGCCGGGGTTTGATGTAGGAATCATTCTCACGACCGACCAGCGTATCGTCACCATCGAAGAAGCCACAGAGCTCCTTCCGAACATTCCTGCCGACAGGGAACATGGTCACGCGTGCTTCCATGAAAGCCACTCTACTCAACAAACTTCCGTACATACCTAAGCGCCAACATCGGAAGAGTCACTTGAGACTCAAAAAGCGACCCCTGTGGCCGCTTTCTTTTTTTCTGACTCTGTTTTCTCTTTTATTATCCCTCGCTATTCTTCCGTCTCATCGGGGGCGGCTACCGGAGCCAGCGCGAGATCTTTCGATGCTTGAAGCGTCACTTTTTCAATCTCCTTGATGAGCTTTGGATCAGCTTTGAGAGCAGATTTCGCATTTTCACGACCCACACCCAGCTTTATCTCGCCAAAAGAATAGGAATTACCGGCTTTCTTAATGATGCCGCACAAAACCGCCGTATCGAGCAAATCTCCTGCCTGTGAAATTCCTTCATTGTACATAATATCGAACTCAGCCACTCGAAAAGGTGGGGCGACTTTATTCTTCACTACTTTCGCTTTTACTCGGTTTCCCACGACCATTTCCCCCTTCTTAATCTGCGCGGCACGTCTCACATCAATACGTACCGAAGCATAGAATTTGAGCGCCTGACCACCAGTCGTTGTCTCTGGATTTCCAAACATGACCCCAATCTTCATACGAAGCTGATTGATGAAAATCACGATCGTATTGGAACGAGCGATAATCGATGTCAATTTCCGAAGTGCCTGAGACATGAGACGCGCCTGTCGACCCATGTGCTGATCACCCATCTCACCCTCGATTTCAGCCCGTGGTACCAGGGCCGCCACAGAATCAACCACAATCACGTCGAGCGCGTTCGAACGCACCAGTGTCTCCACGATATCCAGTGCCTGCTCCCCACTATCCGGCTGTGAAATGAGGAGATCGTTAATATTTACTCCGATACGCTTGGCGTATTCTGGATCAAGCGCGTGTTCAGCATCAATAAATGCCGCTGTGCCACCCATCTTCTGCGCGTTCGCAATGACATGCAGCGTCAGCGTCGTTTTACCGGATGACTCTGGACCATACACTTCGATGATACGTCCGCGTGGCATCCCGCCAATACCGAGCGCGATATCAAGTGATATCGATCCCGTAGGAACTACTTCGACATCCACCTTTTTAATCTCGCCGAGTTTCATGATCATCCCCTCGCCGAATTTTTCTTTGATTTCATCCACCACGCTGTCTATTCCTTGTTTCTTCTCACCCGTTTTTGCTTTCGCCATATCATTTCTTTTCACGTGAATTATCCTGCGATACCTCTCTTATTATAGAGGTTCAGCGTTCCGGAGCAAAGAGGACATCCTGAATCGGCTGTTCTTCGGAAGACAGTGCTCGTGGAGATTCAGATCCAACCTCCACATAAGTTGCTTTCCCATTGTCCGAAGAAACCGAAATTTCCCGATCTGCCATAAATTCTTTGCGCTCTCCAATCATCAACTGCCCACTCCATACCTTCACGCCATCCGCAAGCACCGTCACGGCCACAGCCCTCTCTGGTGCACTGACGACTACACGCACCCGATTATTTTCTTCCGGAATAACTGGCGATTCATTATAAGCCGCCTGCTCTGGAGTAAAAATAGCTTCCACGGTCAACGTTTCCGTTCTTTCCTTTCCAAACCGATTGGCTGCCGAAATAACTAATGTATTGAGTCCCGGCTGAAGCAAGAGCTTTTCGATAAATTTTCCTTCTGTATCGATAAGCACTGGCTGTCCATTAATTAAGACACGGGCACCCCGATCAGTCTCACCTCGCACGACAATATCAGTCTCTGAAACCACTTCCTGATCTCTCGGTTCGACCAGCACCAGCCTCGGAGCGGAAATAAAAGTATGATATTCACGAACCAGATAGAACACCACTCCACCCAGGGCCAGGATAATACAAGTCGTCCACACTGTTTTTGTCGTGATAATCAGTGTCGGCCACCGCATACGGGTGGAATCACTTTTTGAAGGAGCTTTTTTTTTCAAGCTGATGTGAATATTCCGTTCGCGCTCGTACATCCGAAGAATCGCTTCCTCATCGCAACCAAGATACCGCGCGTAACTCCGAAGAAATCCTCGCACATAGACATCCGCAGGTAAGCTCGAGTAAGAGCCACTTTCAAGCGCTTCAAGATATTTCACTTGAATTTTAATTGATCGAGACACGTCCAATAGGCTCTTTCGATGTTCCGTGCGAAACTTCTGCAATTTTTCGCCAAGAGTCAGTGACGCCACTTTTTTTCTGGTAAATCCGCTTTCTATCATATCCTGCCTTTCCCATTGATGATCAAAATAGTCGTTTTTGAGAGAGCGAATTTTAGGCCTGCCATTTATCCCGCTCCGCCTGATCACGCAGTGCATCATCACCATACCGAGGAGCATCGGATACACCCGGAGTCGCTACCTTATCGCGACCAATCAGTATTTGTTTTTTCCCATCCTCCATAC
>CAYOHD010000014.1:0-6938 GCA_964403705.1 uncultured Bdellovibrionales bacterium
GTGGCTTAGGAAAGACTCTCGTTGAGAAAGGAATCAACGAGAGTGTTCAATGAATTTTATATGTTCGGATAAAGAATAACTTATGAAATCACTCATCACAGTAGAGGTGTTGGTCAATGCTCCTCGGGAGAAAATTTGGCAATACTGGACTGGACCAGGACATATCGTTCATTGGAATTTCGCTTCGGATGATTGGTGCTCACCAAGAGCCACGAATGACCTCCGGGTTGGTGGAAAATTCAATTATAGAATGGAAGCAAAAGATGGTAGTACTGGTTTTGATTTCGAAGGAATGTATACGTTGATTGAGGAGAATACAAAAATAGAATATGTGCTCGCTGGTGATGATGAGAGGAAAGTATGTATTGAATTTTTCAGAGAGAGGGAAGGGTGTCGGGTAGTGGAAACCTTTGAAGCTGAAGCAGAAAATCCACTTGAGTTACAAAAGAATGGCTGGCAAGCCATTCTAAGTAACTTTAAAAAATATGGGGAATCACGATAACAGGACTGTTCTACGATGAGTGTTCCCCACTGTCCCTTGGCTTTGTGTCCAGGCTTGGAACAGTAGAAGATAAATTCACCAGCCTTGTCGGTGGTAAATTCAAAAGTAACCTCTTCATTCATGGGGAGTTCTTTTTTGATTCCAAATTCGTCAATAGTGAAGTCGTGCATTCCCTTGGTATTGGTAGCGTGGATACGAACGAGGTCACCCTTTTTGACACGCATTTCTTTGAGTGAAAACCACACACCAGTTTCGTCATAGTAGGCGGTAGTCGTAAATTCTTTGACCGAGTCATTTGTTCCTAAGGAAGACGTTTCCTGAGAAACGGTATTGTTTTCGGTTTTCGTAGGCATAGATCTGTCACTCCGAAGAAAGAGGTATCCGGCGACCGCAATGCCGACAATGACTACCAATCCAATTATTTTGCCCATAAAATTGAGAATGAAGAGTAAATTATTTCTCCTGGTGCTGGAGAAATTCAGTATAGAACACTCGCGTTTGTTTTCAAAATAGGAAGATGCAGAGCATTTTTTTTGGAGCATCATGAGAGTTTGACATCGAGGTGTATAATGGAATAGTAATATACATCTGTACGAAAATTTTATGGTGGCAGAGACTTTGGCTCTTGAATGGGATGAGAAGTATAGTGTCGGAGTAACCGTGTTGGACCATCAGCATCAGCAGATGTTTCGTATGATTAACGATTTGGTGAATATTATCCAGGGAGTACCCGAGAAAGAACGAATTGGGAGGCTGCTTGATGCCATTATTGAATACAAGCGGGTTCATTTCGCGACAGAGGAAGGATATTTTAAAGAGTTTAACTTCGAGGGTGCAGCAGAGCATATTGTGGAACACCAAAAATTTAATGAGACTCTCGCGAAGCTGAAGGAGCAATATGCGGATGATACTATTGGCTTGGCTTTTGCGTTAGTCGATTTTCTTGAGGATTGGTTGGTGCAACATCTTCTTCATACTGACCAGAAATATAAAGAGTGCTTTCGTGCTCACGGGCTTACATAGTCAAGAAGTTGGGGCACTCTTTTCTTTTTTAACACACTGTGGTACGCTAGTATCTCTTTTGGAGCACAAGGAGGAGTGCAAGAAATGATGCCACATGTTTCGTTAAATCCGGACGTGTCTCAACTCGATCCGGGAATAGTTCCTTTGGTACAGGCGATCAATAGGCTTGGTCTGCCGACATTCTATTCGTGTGAAGGACATGGAAGACAGGCTTTTGGTTCTTCTCGGTCACCTTTTCCGATGGTCGTTATTTTTCCGGATCCCAATCCGGATGGCGCGTGTCGAATGCTTCGTCTTATGGGTATGATCGGCATTCATAATGGGGACGTTCAAAGTCGCGAAGACGTTCGTTGGGTAGTGATGCCTGAAGAAGACGGCGGGCTTATGCTCAGACCATTGAGTCGGCATACCTCGCCACGGATTTACCGGCAAGGTATCACGGCTCTGGTCTCCCGATTACAGGAGATGGATACCTGGTATCGATGGGCGGAGGGCTGAGGAGGGAGAATCGTTCTAGTGGAACAAGAGGCGGCAGACGAGAAATTCGTTTCGCCGCTTTTTTATTGTCCTTACTTCTGAAAATATCGCAGTGGGAGCGCAATGGAAAAAAAGGAAATAAGAAGAGAGAAAAAGAGGAAAAGAATGAGCATGTGAGATTCTCCAGAGGTGAAGAAGTTTCGGAGAGCCGCCGCTGAGCAACCTCCATAGAGTACCGAAGTGAAAATGAAAGTGAGTCCGGGCAGCGAGGTGCTGAGAAATTCTGGGTCATCTGTTTCAAAATTAGGAAACAAAGCGCCGAGAGCCAAGCCATAGAGCGTCACGGTTGCCGAAGCAAGACCGACGACACCAAGGACGAGCAAGGATTGAAAGGGAGCGAGTGTAA
Source organism: uncultured Bdellovibrionales bacterium (assembly GCA_964403705.1). Taxonomy (GTDB): domain Bacteria; phylum Patescibacteriota; class Minisyncoccia; order Moranbacterales; family UBA1568; genus JAGOSP01. Next base: position 2,409 of record CAYOHD010000014.1, read on the forward strand.
TGATAAATGTATTGAGAAGAGAGAAGAGGAGACCAAGAAGGACGAGAAGTGGAACATAGAAGCCGATACGGGCCAAGAAAATTTTTGCTTTATTGAGAGGGGCGCTTTCTATAACCCAACTCATTTTTTGTTCCATGCTAAAAGAAGGGAAAGCAAATCGGATCACAAACATATTGACGAAATAAATAGCTGCTGCGATTTGGAAAGTGATGACTATATAGGGGAGGGTATTCGGGCGCAGAGAGAGCTGATGATTTAGAATGGAGATGGAGCCGCTTTGAATCAGCCAGATGAGACAGAAGAATCCAAACCAGGTCATACCGCGCGCATTGCGAAAAAAGGTGACGATTTCTTTGTGGAAGAGAGCATCGAGTGGCCCTGAAGCATGTGAAAGAGCCGAGGGAAAAGAGCGCGAAGTGGAGTTCTTTGCAGAGGTTGTTTCTTGGAAGTGTTGCCAGAGGGAGAGGTGGTATTTTTTGAGCAAAAGAAATGGGATGTATGCAACGCATAAAAGAAGAAAAATGATCCCGGTGTTTTGAAGCAGTAGTTCGGGGTCATTGTGGCTTGCCGCGAAAAATGCCAGTGCCGCTGGATGAGAGGGAAGCAACGAAAAATGAGATTGGATTAAGGAAATATCAGCAGAGGTACTCTCGAGAGCTTCTGCGGCAAAAAGTGTATTGAGTGATACTGATCTGATGTTTTGCCATGTAGCGAAGATGAAGAAAGCAGAGAGGAGGAGAGTAGTAAAAACCAGCGCGCTTTGGGTGAGAAATTTTTTTTGAAAGAAAAAAAGCATTTGAGCTATGAGAAAAATGAGTGACAGAGCAGAGATAACGGCTAAGGCAACAAAGCAGGTGAGTGCGAGCATGATACAGGAAGCTCCGAAGAAAGAGAGTGGATATACCAGACTGAGCGCCAAAAGGGAAGGGAAGACAAGGATGAATATCGGCCAGAGTGAGGCAAGGAACATGCGAGTAAGAACAAGAGATGGTATGGCAGAAAACCGTGGGGAAAGAGCAAGGAGTATTTTATCTTTTCCCGAAAACAGACTAAAGAGTCCCGTGATGAGCGCGCTGATGAATACCAGTATAAAAATAGTGAGCATGAAGAGTTCTGAGAGATACAGAAAAATCGCATCTTTGAAGTACCCAGAAAGGGAGAGAAACCGGAAGCCATGGAGAAAAAATGAAAAGAGGGCCGCTGAGAGCGAGAGGAGCAGCAAGAGGAAAAGACCAGCAGTTGTAATTTTGGCAGTACGATTCTGCGAAAAATACTGAGCTGTTCTTCGGAGGAAATGATGAAAGAGAAGTGGGAACACAGTTTAGGTGGTGATGATATTGTAAAGAGTTTCCAGGGAAGCAGAAGGTGTTTGATGTATATGTTCTCGAATATCCGCGAGACTTCCCGTCGCAACCAGTTTCCCTTTCTTGAGAATGCCGATGCGGTGCGAGATGGTTTCCGCTACGGGGAGCGTATGTGTAACGAGGAGTACCGAGCCACCCTTTTTGGCGAATTCGGTGAAAATATGTTTGGCGACAATCGCGCTTTCAGGATCAAGTCCTACAATGGGTTCATCGATCAGGAGGAGTTTTGGTTCATGGAGGAGTGCTGCGAGGATGCTAAATTTTTGCTTGTTCCCTCGGGAATATCCGTCAAAATTATCTGTCTCACTGCCATCAATTTTGAAGAGTGGAAGGAGTTCGGATATTTTTTGTGTACGCTTCATTTCATCGACACCGTAGAGCGCTCCCACGAAATGCAGAAATTCTTCACCGGTCATGCCCGGCCAAGCGGCAGGTTCATCGGGAATATATCCGATGAGTGATTTGGTTTTGAGTGGTTCATGGAGGGTATCGTTCTCGTGTACTTTGATGGAGCCGTGATCTGGACGGAGAAGCCCAACAATCATTTTGATGAGAGTTGTTTTCCCGGAACCATTGGATCCGATGAGGGAGAAAATTTCTCCTGGTTGTATGGAAAAGCTGACATCATCGACAGCTATTTTGTCACCGAAATGTTTGGTGAGGTGGTCGAGAGTGAGCATAGCTTTTTGCAAGAAAGAAAAGTTGATACTCTCCATTCTATCAAAGAGTCAGAGTAAGAGGAAATGTGAACGGTGGATCAGAAAAACCCCCTGATTTGATGGGGTACATGTGTGAGTTTTGTTTTTTCATGTGTGTTTATAAGTAAGAGCCATGCCTAGGCATGAGAGTATTTCGGGTATACACTGAGGAGTAGCAGCGCGCTTGTGTTGAATCCAGTATGCACGACGTGGGTGAAGTGGAGAGGATATGGGATATGTGCGGAGTGAGATTTTTTGCCTGATTTCGTTTGTGAGAATGAGCTAACTGTTGAAATACACATTATTTATGGCATACGGTACTCTTATTCCGAATCTTGAAATAAATGGACGTCCTGCTCCATATGGGGTAGTGAATGAGAGAGAAATACGGGTGGCAGCTGGACTCATGTTTGCAATTGGTTTTTTTACCCTGCTTAACACGTATCATGAGCAGAATCTCTGGCTTGCCTTTTGGGTCGTTTTGATATTTTGGTTGGATTTTACCTGTAAGGTATTTATTGGACCATCCTTTTCTCTTTTTGGGAGAATCGGCGCTTGGCTGGTCTATCGACAGCGGCCAGAATATGTGGGCGCGATACAGAAACGTTTTGCGTGGAGTATCGGCTGGGTGATGTCGGGTATTGTACTGATTCTTATTAGTCGACAATTGTTTTTTATTAAGCTGTGTGCGAGTTCTGGAATATTCGAGTGGGGATCTCCTTGTTTTCTCCCTCTGCTTTTATGTTCCATTTGCCTCATCTTTATGTGGTTGGAATCCGCGGTCGGTTTTTGTGTGGGTTGCGTTTTGTATTCTGGTTTAGTCAAACGAGGAATCCTGAAGCAAGAAGAACATGCTCCCGCATGTCCAGGAGGTGTCTGTGAGATACGAAGGTCATAGCTATACCTCGGCGATGTCTTGTTTCTTTTATCAGAAAAGTGATGGTGTGTCTCTGAGGGAACCTTATAGGGGTTGTACTTTGAGAAGATATGGCAGATTTGTGAGTTTATCAATGATGATACCCGCTTAGGACTAAGAGAGGGCCAAGGTCCGGGTATTTTTTGATGTATCGGATTGCCTTAGAGCAAGCGGCTTGTTATTATGAGGTATACAAAAAATCTATGTGTCTCGCTATCCCAGGGAAAATCGAAGTAGTGGAGGGTAAGAAGGCGATGGTAAATTTTGGCGGTGTCAAAAGACGCGTGGACTTGTCTTTTCTCGAGGAAGCCGCCCGAAACGATTGGGTATTGGTGCATGTCGGCTTCGCGCTCCAGAAAATCGATGAAGCCTCGGCACGAGAGGCCTATCATCTGCTTGCGGATACTCGCCCGGCTGATTTGGATGCAGAATTAAAAGCAATGTCATGAAAAGCCCACTCCTGAAAGCCATCGAGGAGATCGCGAAAGATATGGGCGAAGTCCGACTTATGGAAGTATGCGGTGGTCACACGAATACCGTGATGCGTTTCGGTTTGCGCGATGTACTCCCTTCGAATATCCGGCTTATTTCGGGTCCAGGGTGTCCAGTGTGCGTGACATCACAGCATGATATCGACTCGATGGTTGAACTGGCGCTTTCGGGAGTTCCCGTGGCTACCTATGGCGATATGATCAATGTTCCCGGGACGAAGATGAGTCTCGTGGATGCGCAGAATTTGGGCGCGGATGTCCGCATGGTATATTCGATTGATCAGATTATTGAGGAGAAAAACCGGGTTTTTTTTGCAGTTGGATTTGAAACAACTACCCCGATGACCGCGAAGTTGTTGACGGCTGGTATACGGGTTTTTTGTGCACACAAAGTGATGCCACCAGCTATGCGGGCATTGACGCAAGAAATGAATCTCGATGGTTTTATTGATCCGGGACATGTATCGGCTATTATTGGAAGTGATGTCTGGGGAACGATGGATATCCCCTTGCCACAGGTCATCTCTGGTTTTAAACCCGACCAACTTTTGCATGCTATTCTCACGCTACTTGAATTGATTAAGAAGAAAGAAACACGAGTAGTGAATGACTATCCGGAAGTCGTATTTCCGGGGGGGAATCCGATTGCAAAGCGAATGATTCAGGAGACGTTGAAGCCAGTGGACGCGGAGTGGCGGGGGATGGGAGTGATTCCACTTTCAGGGCTCGCACCGATTGATGAACAACTCGATGCACGTCTGATTTACGCGGATCTTTTTCAGGATATTGTGAGTGTTGAACATCCGGAGTGTCGTTGCGGAGAAATTGTCCGAGGCTTAGTGGAGCCAAGACAGTGTCCGTTGTTTGGGACTGTGTGTACACCGGAGAGCCCGAAAGGCGCATGCATGGTGAGTGATTCTGAGGGAGCATGTGCTATCGCATATAAATATGGGAAAAGTTTAGCTGAAGTATGACCAAAAAAGATGAATCATGTTTGACAGGGCAGTGTCCAAAACCGACAGAGCGTCTTTTGAATACGATTAAATTAAGCGAGGGGAGTG
>CAYOHD010000014.1:6948-12892 GCA_964403705.1 uncultured Bdellovibrionales bacterium
TTCATTCTCTGCGTTCGCATCTCGAACCGTCTTCAGAGTGGTCACATGGTATGGATGATGGGGCGACCTTTTCTCTGGGAGATCAGCATCTGGTATTTACTACTGATGCTTATGTCGTGACACCGATTTTCTTCCCGGGTGGGAATATCGGCAAGATTGCGTTTTGCGGTACGGTAAATGATTTGGCAGTGATGGGGGCTCGACCGATTGGTATTTCGCTTTCCCTGATTCTTGAGGAAGGTTTTTCCAAAGAAGAATTCACGACAATCATTGAAACGATTGGAACTCTGTCAAAGGAGACAGGTATTCCTGTAGTGACTGGTGACACCAAAGTTGTTGAACGTGGGGGTGTTGATAGGATTATTATCAATACGAGCGGCATTGGTCTTGCCTCTCGTGTTTTAGAGTCGCCATTCGTGGAGGGAGACGTGGTGATTGTTTCGGGCGGTTTGGGCGAGCATGGGGCCGCACTGCTCGCGCGACGTTTTGAGCTTGAGACAACTCTGGTGACAGATAGTAAGCCACTTCACGAAGAGTTGACCGCCATTGGGTCTTGGGTGAAACAAGCCAAAGATATCACTCGTGGTGGTTTGGCAGCTATTTTAAATGAGCTTGCTGATAAAAATAAAGTTTCTATTGTTGTGGATGAAGAGCGGGTTCCATTGCACGCGGAAGTTCGAGCTCTGACAGAGATGTTGGGTATTGATGTTTATAGCCTCGCGAGTGAGGGACGTTTTGCGTGTGTAGTCGCAGCGGAACACGCACAACAGGTGATTGAGATACTTCGTACCTTCAATGCTGCTGCGGAGCAGATCGGAAGTGTATCCGTTGGACGAGGAGTCTCTGTTCAGACGGTGTATGGAACCAAAATTCTTTCGATGCCTTCGGGCAATATTGTTCCGCGTATCTGCTGATGAAGTATTTTTGTTTTAGTGTCTCTCGGTTTTGAGATAGGTAGCAATTTGTCCGAAACTGATGCCGCCGTCACCAGGGGGTATTTCTTTGTTGATGAGGACACCTTTGGAGAGAAAGTGTTCAGTCATGATTCGGTTGTAGGCACAACCGCCCGCCCACACTATTGGTTTGCCTGTTTGCGCGGCAATAGTATAGAGACCGCTAGCGAGATAGTGTTGCGCAGTGGCAGCGAGCCGATGTTTCTCTTCAGATATATGTTCGATGAGATAATGAAAGAGAGGCGCGGTTTTGAGTACAGAGTCTTCGATAACGGGGGAAATATCGAAAGGCGTTGTGGAATGAGCCTCAAGAAGCATGGCTGGTCGACCATCATAGGTTCGTTCGTCGCAGAAACCAAGGAGAGCGGCGGCGGCGTCAAGAACTCTGCCACAGCTGGATGTCAGTGGCGCGTGGAATTTTTCGATGAATTGTTTTTCAAGAAGGGAAAGTTCCTTGGGTGAGAATTTCTGATTTAAAAATGGAATTATTTCTTTGGGAGAAAGGAAAGAACGGAGAATGGAATAAAGCATTCGGTAAGGGAAGCGTCCAGCGGCATCTCCGCCGAGTTGAGGATGGAGTTCAAGATGGCCGATGCGTTCATGATTTTGAAAAATTTCTCCACCCCAAATAGTGCCATCATCTCCATAGCCAAGACCATCGCAGACGATGGCTGTGAAATTATCGAGATTGTGTTCGGCGGCGGCCGCGAAGGCATGGGCGCGATGGTGCTGGACAGGGATGAGCGGGACGCCAAGTTCTTGAGCGAGTTCTTTTCCGTATATCGATGTTTGATACTCTGGATGCGCGTCACAGAGAATTATTTCTGGTTTGATATGTGTGTAGGCGAGAAAGCGTTTGAGTGTTACTTGGTATCTTGCGAAGGAAGCAGGATGAGTAAGATTCCCGAGGTGTTGAGAGAGAGTGACGCGACCACACCCATCAAAGAGCGCGAAAGTGTTGTTCATTTCAGCGCCAAGAGCAAGAATCGGTGTGGTGACAGGCGAGTTGATAGCGATGGATTTTGGGACAAAACCACGGCTCCGTCGAATGAGGAGGGGTTTTTCGCTGATGACTTTGACGATGGAGTCATCGGTTGCGTTTATGATCTCGCGATTATGATTGAGTACCAGTGGGACGAATTGTTCTGTTTTTTGGGTGGTGAGAGGAGCATGAGCAAGGTTAGAAGAAGTGCAGACTAACGGATACGGATAGTGTTTAAAAAGAAGCATGTGTAGGGCGGTTGAAGCAAGCATGATGCCGAGAGTATCAAGTTCGCTTACTTCTGGCGCTCCAGACTTTTTACGTACTAATACGATGGGGCGTTCAGAAGAAAGTAGTTGTCGCTCTTCCTCGGGCGTGGGGCTTGCAATAGTTTGTGTCATCGTCATATCTCGACATAAGAGGGCATAGGGTTTGTGCCGCCTGCCGGTCAGGGCATCGAGTTTTTGAATGGTTTCGTTCTCTGTGTTGCAGAAGAGATGGAAACCGCCGACACCTTTGATGGCCACTATTTCTCCTTTGTGGAGCGAATCTGCGACGTGCTGAAGTATATCGTGGTCGTTTGAAACCCGTACTGGTTGGTTGTTTTGAAAAAGCGAGAGCTTTGGTCCGCAGATATGGCAGGCGATAGTCTGGGCATGGAAACGTCTATCAGATGGATCAGCATATTCTTTTTGGCAGTCGGGACACATCATGAAATCACGCATCGTCGTGGTTGCGCGATCATAGGGACTGGATTCTGTCATGGTGAAGCGTGGGCCACACGCCGTACACGTGAGAAAAAAATAGTCATGTCGGCGATTCTGCGGATCTTGAAGTTCGATAAGACAGAGAGGACAGAGGAAGAAATCGGGAGGAATCTCACAAAAACCATCACCGGTACTTTCCCGAATCGTAAAGTCAGTATATTGTGCACTTATCGTTTCGGTCTGCAGAGTATCGATGCGCATGTGAGCTGGGAGTTGGGCAAGGATGTTTTGGAAAGTTTCGGCATCATTAACGACCACCACGACACCTTCTCCGGTATTTTGTACAAATCCCAAAAGACCGGCCTGGGTGCAGGCACGGTGAACGAATGGCCGAAATCCAACGCCTTGGACAACACCCTTGATGGTGAAGCGAAAAAATAAGTGATTCATATTCTTTACTATACTCATACCTTTCGTGACAACACAACCTTTTCGGCCACCTTTAGTGAGTATTTTTGAATGAAAAATGATATTATGAAGTAGAATTTTTATTCTATGAAAATGAAACATTGGTTTTCAGGTGGTCATCCTCAAAAGTATCATATCGCGTCTTTGATATTTGCAGTGATTGCTTTTGGTTTAGTAGCTACAACAACTATTCTGGCAGAAGATGGCAGTGTTGCGATTACCGCGTGTTCGTACAGCTACAGTGATTGGGGAAGTTGTCAATCAACCGGAAAACGCTTTCGTACTGTGAAAGGCTATTCACCGACTGGCTGTACACAGGTAACGCTCCCATCCCTGACAGAATCATGTACCTATGTGGAATCAGTGGCTCCGCAATGTGTGTATACCTATTCAAATTGGGGGCCATGTCAGAGTAGCGAAAAGCAGATACGGTCTTTGCTTTCGAAGTCTCCATTGGGCTGTGAAGAATATACCCGCCCTGTTCTAGAGCAGCGTTGCACCTATACAGCTACACAGAGTGTCGCAACGCCATGCTCGTATAGTTACAGTGATTGGGGGAGCTGTCAGTCAACCGGAAAGCGCTCCCGTACCGTGACAGGCTATTCACCAACTGGCTGTACGAAGACGACACTACCCTATACTGTCGAGTCTTGTTCGTACAGTACTGGAAATACATCTGTAACACAAAATACGACACAATGTGTATACAATTATTCGAGTTGGGGGGCTTGTCAAATCAATGGGAAGAGAACTCGATTGCTCACCTCAAAATCTCCCTCGGGTTGCGTGGAATATACTCATCCGACGCTTGAGCAGAGTTGTATTTATGATGCTAATGTAGCGGTTGCTCCGGTGAGCGTGGAAACACAAAAACCTCAAGTTGAAACCTCAGAAGGAGAAGAGAAATCAGCAACAAGTACCAGCCCTATCACTCCAACCTTTTCTTTTCTCAATGTCGGAGAGGGGATGATTCTTCATGGAACTTTTGAGATAAAAGGTTCTGTGCGAAGCGCACAGAGCGTGGAATATTATTTAGTGCCTATTGGATCGAATACCTATAAATACATTGGGAAAGGTACGCAGAGTTCTGAAACAAACTGGAATCTGGTGTTCTCGTCAAAGGCATTCCCGAACGGCGAATTTTATCTCCGAGTGAAAGTGAAAAATATCTATGGAGAATATGGAAGTGGACAGAAAAAAATCACTATCGCAAATCAAAATTCCGGAACAACTGATGTGACTTTTTCAGGCGATGAATTCGTTCCATTTGAAATGAATAAAACTCAAAAAAGTGCTATTTTGCAAAAAATGGAAGAGGAATTTCAAATACCGAAGGATGAGACTACGGAAAGTACTCCTGATGCAAATCCGGATCAGCGGAGGAAGCGAATCTTCGATTATTGCCAGGCTCAATCAGAGAAATGCTTTCCTGAGCGTGATAGCGATAAGGATGGCTTAAGTGATATCGATGAAGTTCGTTATGGTACTGACCCACAGGCTGCTGACAGTGATTTGGATGGGTTTATTGATGGGGATGAAGTGAAGGGTGGTTTTAATCCAGTAAAATATTCTCCTGGAGATCAGAGCGATCAAATCGTATTTGAAAGTCCGAAAATGTACGGAGAAGTGAAGGAGAACTATTCGGTTAAGGATGTTCGTATCAAACCATCTGAAAACGGAGAACAGAAACTTCATTTGGAAGGGAAGGGACTTCCGAATAGTTTCGTTACCATTTATATCTATAGTGATCCTATCGTGCTGACCGTAAAAACCGACAGTGAGGGAAACTGGACGTATGAATTAGATAAGAATCTTGAGGATGGAAACCATGAAGCTTATGTGGCAGTTACCGATAATACAGGAAAAATAACCGCGAAGAGTGAGCCGATTGCTTTCGTGAAAATTGCTCAAGCGGTGACGGTTCTTCCTGCGGCTGAGGCGGCTGAGGCAACTCAGACTCTTCCGGTAACACAGAGTCGTTCGCAGAGAGATCTACTGTTATTGGTGGCTATTATTATCGCGGCACTTGCAGTAGCGCTCGCAACTGTTGGCTTTATCAAGCATAAACGAAGTCTGGACGTTTCTGGAGAGACGAAGCTTTAGGAGAGAGCTATTGATATTGAGAGTATGAAAAATCTTTTGCTGAGTGGTGTTTCATTTGTGCGTGAAAATCCTCGTATTTTGTATTCTTTTGTATTGCTTATATTTGTGCCCGCGGCTTTTTTCTTTAATACGTATAGTTTGATTTCAAGCATAGAGCGAGATATTGATCGTATTACCCAGCGTAAGGCAGTACTTGTTGAGAAAATTATCAATCGTGTTGTCTCTGAAAAAATACATGACAAGGTGCTCTTGCAAGCTACTATCGATGGTATGGTCATGGACAATACCGGAGTTCTTTCGTTGGCCTTACTCGAGTCGGAAAATGAAGGTAATCGATTCCGAGTAGTGGCATCCAGTGAACCAGAAACCATTAATCAAACGACGGATAATATTCAGTATACGCTCGCCTGGAACAAGTCCGAGGGGATTGCTTTTCTTGATAGTGATCATGACGGCCGTTTTTGGCGTATTACTCGTCAGTTGATTGACGAAAATGGGAATCGGCTTGGGTTGATTACTATGGCATTTTCTCTCCATGATTCGGACGCATTGATTGAGAGAACAGTCAATCGATCATATTTGATACTTATTATTACGGTGGTCGTCGTCCTTCTGCTCGTCTCCAATCAAGCGCGTCTTTTTGGGTATGTTCTCACGCTTAATAAGTTGAAAGAAGTAGATGAAATGAAAGACAACCTGGTATCTATGGCAAGTCATGAATTGCGTTCCCC
>CAYOHD010000015.1:0-12621 GCA_964403705.1 uncultured Bdellovibrionales bacterium
ATCCGGGACAGCACAATTTGAAGGATGATCCCGAACTCCTCTTGTCATTGGTGGCTCGTGCTGATGTTGTGGTTCTGAATAAAGATGAGGCAATTGAACTCTTGATGCATGAATCAGAGAACAATCAGAATCTCCTCAATGATGAGCGCTTTCTTCTTGAGACGCTCCTTGCGAAAGGAGTACGCTATGTGGGACTGACTGATGGTATGCGTGGTGCGTGGGCGACCGACGGGACTGATTTTTTATTTGCTCCAATCCATACACTCGGACCAGTGGTTGATAGTACGGGAGCTGGAGACGCTTTCACCTCGGGTTTTCTGGCTGGTCGGGTTCGCGGCTTGCCACTTCGTCAATTATTGGCTATGGGCATGCTGAATAGTGGCGGTGTGGTGACTCGTTATGGGGCTGTTGATGGATTGCAAAGCAAAGCAGACTGTGAACGCTTGTTATCGGAAGTGAAAATTACGACCTTGTAAGAAAAACTTCTGTTTTGAGTATTTTCTCTATCTGTTTGTGAATAGAAGCTCTGTCAGTCGTTTTTCAGGGGTATTTGTGGTATACTTATCTTATATCTTCAAAACAAAAAGGAAATTATGAAATTTTTTTCGTGGGGAAATGGCCCACAGGTGGTTCTCGCTCTTGATATAGGCACTGAGGTGGTTAAGGCTTTGGTGTTGCGTATTGAAGAAAATGAAGGTCGAGGTGTCATTATTGGCGTAGGAAAAGTTGCTCAAAAACCTGGAAATATGCGGAGTGGAGCCGTTGCTGATATCAACGGTGTTATTGAATCATCTCGTCAAGCTATCGGTATCGCAACTGAGAAAGCTCAAGTGAAGAAAATCGGGAAGAGTATTATTGGAATTGCGGGAGAACTGGTAAGAGGAACGACGACGACCGTGCATTATAGCCGGGTGAATACGAACCTAGAAATCGGGTCATCTGAACTCAAGATGATTATTCGCAAAGTGCAAGAAAAAGCTTTTGAGAGAATCAAGAAACAATTGGCATGGGAAACTGGACAAGGAAATATCGAAGTAAAGCTGATTAACGCCGCGATGGTGAGTGTGAGTATCGATGGATATCATATTCAAAATCCGACTAATTTTCAGGGAAAAGAGGTGTCGATGAGTATATTTAATGCTTACGCGCCGCTTATTCATCTCGGAGCACTGGAAACGATAGCTAAGTCCCTCGGGTTGGACCTTCTTTCGATTGCAGCGGAACCGTATGCAGTCGCACGTTCGGTGGAGGTCAATGATATGAATGATTTCAGTGCTATTTTTATTGATATTGGAGGGGGGACAAGCGATATCGCAGTGGTACGCAATGGTGGATTAGAGGGGACGAAAATGTTCGCGCTGGGGGGAAGGGCTTTTACAAAACGACTCGCTCAAGAATTCGGTATTCCTTTCGATGCAGCGGAGCAGATGAAAATTGATTATGCGAATGGGAAGTTGCATCCAGAAGATATTACGAGAATTGCCGGGATTTTTGCGGATGATTGTCGTATTTGGCTTGGAGGAGTTGAACTTTCTTTGGGCGAATTTGCTGAAACTGATTTGCTTCCGTCCCGTATTTTCTTGTGCGGTGGAGGCTCGGCTCTTCCTGGAATTCGGGAAGCATTGCTCTCCCCAGAGTGGGCAAAGACTCTGCCTTTTGCTCGACCACCACAGGTGAGTTATTTACAACCAAAGGATATTGCACGTATTGTTGATACAACTGGAGAACTAGTTAATCCTCAGGATATCACCCCAATTGGGCTGGCAAACTTGGCATTAATTGGAATTTTGGATGAAGAAAAAGAATTAACACAGATTTTGCAGAGGAGCATGCAGCATATCGGCGATCAACAATAATTTTTCCCTATGGCACAAACATTTTTTATTGATTCTGATGAGGAGATTATCTCGGTCATCGGGTATCTCAGAAAATCGCCAGATATTGAAAATTGCTTTGTGTTTCCGAAACGGTCACTCGTGTTACAGAGTGCCGTGAATCTACGTTTATTTCAACGTGAAGCCGAAAAACAAGGGAAAAAAATTACCATCATTTCACAAGATGAAAATGGCCGACAGCTTGCTGAACGCGTGGGTATTCCAACGAAAGAATACGCTACGGAAATAAATTCCCTTCGTCCGGAGTCTCCTGCTTCAAGTTCAGAAAAATCGACGAGACAAGTGCCATCGAACGAATCGGATTTAATGATGAGAAACGAAAGAGCTCCTTTGATGCCGCCATCGAATCACCTTGGATCAGATACGTTTTCCTCTTCAGCGCCTGTGGTATCTACGATGGCCTTGCCTAAAATGCAGATTTATTCATCACGGGGTTCCTCAGAACAGCAAAAAACAGTGTCTCCTCCAAGTGAACATCGTTTGAGAATTCGGGACACTTCGCCTCGGTATCAAACCTCCTTGAATTCGGTTCGGAACGATATACAGTCACCTGCCGTATCAGTATCAAAAAATATTCAACAGCCAGCGTACACAGAGAGAGTATCAGCAATCCAATCAGGAATTTCAACGCAGCGGCAACCAGCATCCGTGCCTGTTTCGGTTCCAACTAAAGATGCCGACTTCTCGGGACGAAATCAAAGGCTCGAGCGTTTTTTTCAGCGTGAACCAGGAACAGCGCTTCCGTCTTCCCAAAACAGCGAGTCTACTTTTTCTCAAAAGCAATCAGTTGAACCTCTTCTTCAGCGGGGTGCGCTCCCACCCACCCATTCTGTTTCTAAGCCTCAACCGATATCATCGTCTTTTCCGTGGAAAACATTGACCTTTTCTTTCATAAGTATTTTGATAGTCTCGGGTGTCGGTGTGTCGGTGTATTTTTTTCTACCGAAGGCTTCGGTTCTCATCACGCCACATGAGATTACGCACGATGTCGAGGCAAAATTTGAAGGAAGAATTATTACCCCTATTGGTGATCAGGAGAGTGACTTGATACCAGTTCGCAAGATAGAAAAAAGCTATGAGAGTAGCGTGACAGTGAGTGCGACAGGACGGGCATCTTCAGGAAATCAAAAATCCAGAGGAACATTGGTGATTTCAAACGAGTATTCAAGTGATGCCCAGCCATTAATTGCTACAACGCGTTTTGAGACGAGTGACGGAAAGATATTCCGTTTGGCCGAATCAACCACTGTACCTGGCATGACGATTGTGGAAGGGAAAAGGCAGCCAGGAGTAGTGGAGGCGATTGTTATTGCGGATGCACCAGGAGAAATGTACAATATTGCCCCCACTGATTTTACCATTACCGGGTTCAAGGGTGGGCCAAAGTATGAGAAAATTCGAGCGACATCCAGCAAGAGTTTTTCGGGTGGGGGGGGAAACGAAGAGAGCATGTCGAGTGTGACAAAAGAAGATGTTGATTCTGGTCTGCAGCAATTGAAAGAACAGTCGAAGCAGGATTTTCTTACTGCTTTGCAACAAGAGCTCTTGCCGGACGAGCGTCTCCTTGAGGACTCTCTTGAAGTGATTGATACCAAAGTAGAACCGCTTCCTCTTGTGGGATCACTCGGAGAGCGTTTCGATATCAGAGGGGGATTTACCGGACGCGCTTTCGTTGTATCTGAGAAAATTCTCAAGGAAAAATTGGCTCATCGAAATCTTCCCGAGAGAAAAGGTGTTGCTTTTTACGTCACCGATGCCACTCTTTCTTTTGAAAGCGTTCTTCCTCAGTACGATGAGGACAAGGTGGTTTTCAGCGTTCGTTCGACACTCATGTTGTCTTCTCTTATTGAAACGGACGCGCTGCAGGAGGAGTTACTCGGTTTAGATGAAGATGGAATCAAATCAGTACTGGAAAAACACTTAGAAATTAAGAAAATCGAGGTGAGTTTCTCTCCTGAATTCCTCTTCCATAATATTCCAAAAGACAAAAAAAGAGTTTCAGTTCGCGTGATAACGGAACAGTGAGATAACATATTGATTTCCCTCGATTCTTGATTATCTGTTTGATTCTTGATAGAATAATATGCAAATTAATACAGGAAGAGACTTGAGTGGAATCGCTCAAAAGCGGAAAATTGAAACGGAAATTGTCCTGCTCTCATCAGACATGAAGAAGGCTGAGCGTATGGTATTGACGCTGCGTACGGAGAATCGTGCGCTTGAGAATCAGAAGAAGCGTATTATACTTGAACTTGAACGAAACGCGAGTTTGCTTCGGGCGCAGGAATCCAATCTACAGAGAATCAAGGTGGATTTGGGAACACAAAAAAAACGTCTCAACACTATACGATATTAATTTATATACATTGTATTTTATGCCAGGTACTGATGAAAAAGCATTTTCTTTGCTTGAAGAAATGAATGCGAATCGATCTGACAAACTGGATCTTTCCGACTACAATCGCAATCGAATCAAAGAGAAAATAAGTTACTCGACCTCTCCAGAAGACGCCGTGAAGGTACTGAAAGAGATTTTTGAGTGGAGGCTCAAAGATTGGGAGTATGATGAAATAGCAAAAAAACTTGGCTGGTAATTTCTGTGACGTTTTTGTATATGTCTGATTCTCTCCGTGAACAGTATCTTCGCTTTTTTTCGAGGCATGGACACGCTATTGTCCCTTCATCTCCTCTTCGTCCGGAAAATGATCCGACAACGCTTTTTACAGGATCTGGTATGCAGCCCATGCTACCTTATTTCCTTGGAGAGACTCATCCTCTTGGGAAGCGAATTACTGACTCTCAAAAATCTTTTCGTACTCAGGATATCGAGGAAGTGGGTGACAATCGCCACACGACTTTTTTTGAGATGTTGGGGAACTGGTCTTTTGGAGATTATTTCAAGCACGAACAAATTGCTTGGATGTGGGAATTTCTGACTCAGGAATTGCATATTGATCCCGACCGACTTTTTTTCACGTGTTTTCGCGGAAACAATGACCTCAATATTCCCCGAGATACTGAATCCGCAGAGCTGTGGAAGAAACATTTTGCTGAGGTAGGCGTCGACGCAAAAATCATTGATTTTCCGGAACGGGATGGAATGCAGGGTGGAAAAATTTTTTACTATGACGAGAAGAAAAATTGGTGGAGTCGAGTCGGTGCTCCTGCTCACATGCCGGTTGGCGAGCCAGGTGGTCCTGACACGGAGATGTTTTTTGATTTCCGTCCCGATCTTGGCGAAAGTTGTATCCCAGGGACACCTTTTTCGGGAAAATTCTGTCATGTGAATTGCGATTGTGGCCGTTTCATGGAAATTGGAAATAATGTCTTCATGCAATATCGCAAGACAGCCGAAGGCTTCGAAGAGCTTGCACAAAAGAATGTTGATTTTGGCGGCGGCCTTGAAAGACTGATGGCGGCTAGTCTCAATAATCCTGACGTTTTCGCGACTGACCTTTTTGAAAACGCGAGAAAAACACTCGCTCTTCTTTCGGGGAAGCAATATGGCGAAAACGAACACGAGACTTACGCTTATCGGGTGGTGTTGGACCATATTCGGGCAGCGGTATTCCTTATCGGTGATGGTATCGTACCCTCGAATAAGGATCAGGGATACTTTGTGCGACGTTTATTACGTCGGGCTGTCCGTTTTGGTGATACACTGGGTATCGAAAATAACTTTACCGTTCAAGTGGGAGAAGCTTTTATAACTACCTATGCCTCAGCTTACCCCAATCTTGCTCTTGAGAGCGCTTCGATCGTGGCAGAACTTTTACGGGAAGAGGTAAAGTTCCGAAAAACACTGGAAGTGGGGCTGAAAGAATTTCAAAAGCTTTCTGGGGATACAATCAGTGGTACTGATGCCTTTATTCTCTTTTCTTCGTATGGTTTTCCGATTGAAATTACTGAAGAGCTGGCGAAAGAATCGGGGAAATCAGTGGATACGGCTGCATTTCAGGAGGAATTGAAACATCATCAGGAATTATCACGTACGGCGAGTGCTGGAAAATTCAAAGGAGGACTTGCTGATCAGAGCGAGAAGGTGACCGCTTTTCATACGGCTACACATCTCATGTTAGCCGGACTGCGCCAGGAACTTGGAAAAAATGTTCATCAGGCAGGATCAAATATTACTGATGAGCGTACTCGTTTTGATTTTACCTTTCCAGAAAAGGTGTCGAGAGAAATTCTTGATCGAGTGGAAGCGTATGTGAATAAGGCTATTGATTCTGGAGCGCAAGTGAAATCAACCATCATGGAGAAGGATAGCGCACGAGTTGCTGGCGTGGAGGGGAGTTTTTGGGAGAAGTACCCAGAAAAGGTAACGGTTTATCAGGTGGAAGGGCCCGATGGAATGGTATATTCACAGGAACTTTGTGGTGGTCCACACGTGAAAACAATGGCTGATATCGCTCGATTTGGACGCTTTCAGATTCAAAAAGAAGAGGCGTGTTCAGCTGGAGTTCGACGTATTAAAGCGGTTTTTACTGCTTCTTGACGCTTTCTCATTAGCACTCTATACTTATGAGTGCTACTAATCAGAATAACGTATAGGTGTATGAAAAAACCGAATATCAAGCCGCTCGGAGAAAATGTCCTCATTTTGCCTGAGAAACTCGAACAAAAGACATCTGCTGGAATTTTCCTCCCAGACACAGCTCGTGAAGAGCGTCCACAACAGGGGCGCGTGATGGCTGTTGGTGAAAGTGAAAAGATTAAAGTCTCCGTGAATCAGAAAGTCATTTTCAATCGGTATGGTGGAACGGAAGTGAAAATTGGAACGGAAGAGTATCTGTTGGTGGCAAGTAAGGATATTTTGGCCGTAGTTTCTTTGGAGTAGACACAGTAATCAAGAGGCATGCTCATAAAAAAATCCCTCAACATATGTTGAGGGATTTTTTACGTATAAGCTTTTTTGCGCTCCTTATATGGTGAGATCGAAGAGGGATACTATTCTAAGCACGGCAGTTGTTTTTAATGACGAGTTCCTTTTTCGATGGGAATACCAGCTTTTTCGATATCGGGCGGTGGATCGGATATTGCCCGAACAAGAGCGAAGTTTAGGTCAGATAAGCGAACAGCTGCCTGAAAGGCATCGAGCATAGTATTCCCGTATATCAGAAACATGGTAGAGCGATCCAGAGAAGATGATTGATCTTCAATAGCCTGGAGAGGGATGCTTTTGGCATCCTTCACATGCGCGAAAGCGAATTCTTGGGTACTCCGCACATCAAGAAAGACAAAACGAGTGTGAGTGTTTTCGTCCATGTATTTTTTTGCTTCCGCGGCCGTAAAATAGGTTACTTTTGATCGATCGGAGAAAGAATCTGGATCACCAAAAGAGATGAGTGGATAGTGCTCCTTTTCAAGAGCAAGTATCCCTCCGGTTATGAAAAAATGGGGTATATTTGATTGTTTGAGTGTCTCATGTACTTTTTGGAGAGCTTCGGCCTGATCAAGGGAAAAAACGATAATCGTGTAGGAATCCTTTTCTTTCGGGATATATGTGGACAGTTTTTCTTCGGGTACATGTTTGGAATACGGAATATGGGATTTTTCAAAAGCTTCTTGAGATCGAATATCGAGAAATTGGAGGTTTTTTCCTTGACCAAGGGCGAGCCAGATATCCTGAACAGAAATAAAGGGGAGTTCTTTTTCATCTGTTGCTGATGTTGGTTTGCTGTTATCTACTGAAGAAGGAATCGATGATGGCAAGGAAGCATTTTTGAAGAGTGGCTTGAGAAAAATGAAAATACCGACGCAGAAAACAGCGAGTGTCCCTACAAAGAGGACCGTGTTTTCCCTTTGGTGTGAACGTTGTTTCGAATGACGCTCCATATACTATTGAAGGATACTGCCAACAAAATTTCGATACCCACGAATGAATGTTTGTATATCAGTTCGTTCCTTGCCTTCAAGTTGGACTTCTTCGAGAAGGAGTATACCTGTTCCGGTTTGCACACCTATGGATTCTCCAATTTCGAAGACTTCTCCAAGAGCATGCTTGATTTGAGGTGGCTGTTTGATATGAGAGACAGCGTGCAGCTTGAGCCGTTGCATGGTATCCTTGTTCTTCCAGAACGTGAAAATACCTGGCCATGGCGTGAGGGCCCGGTAACGATTGTAGAGAGATTGTGAATCGTCGTCCCAAAAGATATGCCCATCTTCACGATCGATAAGCTGACAAAGTGTCGCCCCCTCAGAGTCTTGTTTGGTCGGGGTAATTTTTCTTTCTATGAAAGACGCGAGAGTATGGGAGAGGAGCTCGGCACCAATCGTTGCCAGTCTTGTTTCCAGTTCCGCCCTGGTTTCATTGGCATCGACGTCTGTTCTTTCGATGGCGATAATATCTCCCGTATCAACACCTTCATCCATTAACATGAGCGTGATACCCGTCTCGGTTTCTCCGGCGAGCAAAGCATTCTGTATCGGTGAAGCACCTCGCCATTTCGGGAGCAATGAGGCATGGACATTGACGCACCCAAAACCAGGAAGTGAGAGTATATTTTTTGGCAGAATTTTCCCGTACGCAGCCACGATAATTAAATCCGGTTTCCAGAGTTTCAGATCCGAATGTGCCGTTGCATCCAGTTTGTTTGGTTGAAGCAGAGGAAGGTTGTACTGCAGGGCGAGCTTTTTGACTGGACTCGGTTGGAGTTTTTGGTCTCGACCCGTCGCTTTGTCTGGTTGCGTAACTACGCCAACGATTTGATAGTGATGATCAATAAGACTCTCAAGTAGAGTCGCGGCAAACTGAGGTGTTCCCATGAACACAATACGCACCTTTGGTACTTTCTCCTGCACGTGAATGGCAACAGGCACACCTTCGTTATTCGACGATTCGTCCATAGATTTTCCCTTCTTTACTTTTTTGTCTTTGATAACGCTTACATATCAGTATACCATCAAGATGGTCTATTTCATGTTGCAGAACGATGGCGAGCAGGCCGCGCGCCCGAATACGTTTTGGGAGACCTTTTTCGTTCCAGTATTTGAGGGTGATTTCTTCGTGGCGTTCAATAGGAAAAAACTCTCCGGGGAGACTGAGGCAACCTTCTTCAAAAAATATTTTTTCTTGTGACCGACTCGTAATTTCCGGATTGAGGTATTTGCTTACCAGGCCATCAATTTCGATGACGCATATTCTTTCCGAGATACCGACTTGCGGAGCGGCTAATCCGATACCGTTTGCTCGTCGCATTGTCACCACCATTTCGTCGAGCAAGGAACGCGTTGCGTCAGAAACAGGAAGCACGACTGGAAGTGCTTTCCGGTTGAGGACCTCAGTATTGGCACCAGTAACGAGAGTGAGTGTATTCATAGATGGATGGAGAGTGGGTCTCGATCAACAAATGTATCCTGAGGAAGAGTCGAGAGCCACTCCGCTAGAAGAGGCGGAAGAGAGCCATCTGGGACTCGGAAAAGGATGTGGGCTGCATATTTTCCTCTCAAATGACGATCAGATGCTTGCTGTATGAAAATACGCCATTTTTCGCTTTTTGGCAATGCCCGGAGGCTTTCCTCAAGCTTTTTTACGGTTGTATCGGCTTGTGCTCGCGTGTCACGGAGTATTTCAACTTGGATCAATCGTGAGAAGGGTGGATAGGCGAGGAGTTCTCGGTCTTCTCGTAATGTTTGTTCTATGTGTTCGTACGAGTCTGTCGCGAGTTTTTTGAGAAAAATATTTTCTGGCTGGAAGGTTTCGAGGAATACTTTACCTTGAGATCCAGCGAGAAGTCGCGCGCGGAAGATTCGAAGAGCGAAGCGTTCATCGGTACGAAAATCACTCCAGGTAAGCATGGAATCGGCATCAATGAAAACCAGGGTTCGAATCTTCGTGTCATTCAAAACATTGAGGAGTGAGGGGACAGCAATGAGAATATCGGATGTACGCGTGAGGTGATTTTCGATGATTTTCGCTCGGTCACTTTTCTTCTCGAGAGTGTTCTTATCAAGACGTTGTACGCGGGCGGTTGGGAAAAGCTTTCGGATCTCCCTTTCAATACGTTCGGTACCAAAACCGATTTGTTTGAAACTGAGGTGCCCACACTCGAAACAACTGGGGAATAATGGCGTGATATAGGCACACACCGAACAGGTAAAAGAGCCCGATTTTTCCGGGTGGAGTAAGGATTGGCACTTGGGACAACGGAAGATTTTTTTACAGCTTTCACAGACGGTGATTTTGGAGTAGCCGGATTGATTGGCGATGAGAACTACCTTTTCTTTCCGTGCAAGAGCGTGTCCGATATATTCTCGAGACGCGACGGAGAGAGGAGAATAATTCTTTCGGTAGCGTTCAAGTCGAAGATTGATGATATCAAGTGGCGCAAGTGGGAGTTCTGATGTGAGGTCAGTGTGTTTGAGTCGAAGTGAGACTTTGGCGTGTGTTTGGGTAGTATCCAGAAAAGAAGAGACAAAGATGAGCTGGGAGTGGAAGAGCCGAGCAAGCATCGATACGACACGCCGACTCTCATAACGGGGACTCATATCCCATTGCTTATACGCGTCATCATCAGCGTCGAGCATGATAATGGTTTTGAGATTGGCGAAAGGGGCGAAGAGCGACTGACGGGTGCCGATAAACACCTGGCCTGGGGTGCGGGCAGCATTCCATGCGGTGAGAAAATTTTTCCGAGTGAGTGCACTCGAGAGAACCCGGTGCTCGATGCCTACATCAGAGAATGCCGCTGAGAGGAGTTCGGCAGCGAGTATCTCTGGTACGAGAATCAAGCAGGATTGTTTTGATTTCCCCTTTTTTTGTTTCTCTGCTATGAGAATGGCGAGAGCAAGTGCGCGATCTTTGGGATGAAGGGTGAGTGCGTGCTGGTCATCTCGGAGGAGTGGACGGAGGAGTTTTTTGAGTAGAGGGGATGATGGAAGGCAGTGTGGAGGGGAAAGAGGTGAAATTGGTTCTGCGGTACTCGTGAGTGATGATTTTCCTTCGTGAGGAAGAAAGTGGACGAGGGTTTTTCCGAGAGGGGTAAAATATTCTTGACTGATCTCTTGTGCCAGGAGAATTTGTTTTTCTGTAAGACCAATGTGTGTGAGAACAGAAGAAATCTCTTTGATCCATGATGCTGGTCGTCCCGTGAATGGAGCGCAGGAAAAAACGACCCCGCGAAGTTCTTGCTTGCCAAATGGGACTGAAAGAATAGCTCCAACCGGAAGCTCAGTTCGTGAAGCATACGAAAAAAGAGGAGAGCGTTTCAGGGGGAGCAGAGTAATGGGAGCTACCTCCAGGCGATACAAGGGAGAATCAGTCATAAATATGCTTTACAGGGCTTCATAGGGTATTGTACCAAGTTTCCTCTCTTCTGTATGTTTGTTTTTGTGATACCATACCAGAAAAGCTTGCCATTTTGGCTTTTTTAAGCTACGATTTGTCTACATATATGCTTCAGAGAAGACTTTTTGTTGGAATCCCACTTTCTTCCGCACTGGCGTCCCGATTGGCGCGAGAAATGTCTTCATGGCCAGAGGATATTTTTCTGAAAACAGTGAAAGAAAATCTCCACGTGACGCTTTTTTTCTTAGGCTTCATTCCCGAATCAATGGTTCCGGATATTTGTGAAAAAGTGCGGAGACTGTGTGAAGCAGAGGATTCGTTTGAGATTGCTTTTTCAGGGATTCGCCTGGTGGCATCCGCTGAGGATCCTAAAATGGTGTGGCTTTCTGGCGAACCAAGCGAAGCACTTCGTGATCTGACGACGGCTATTAAGCATGAACTTTCTTTCTCCGTAGCCTCTGACCCCAAAATCTATCGTCCACATATCACGCTTGCCCGTATCAAAAAGGCTGCGTTTCGCAAACTTGATCCTAAGCCAGATATCGAAAAAAATATTCATCTCGTCGAACCGGTGGAAACAGTAGTGGTGTATGAAAGTATCGTTGAAGACGGTGAACGAAAGTACAGTCCGCTGGAGAGTGTACCGTTGGCTTCATGCTAAATACTCCTTCTTTGACTTTGCTCGGTGTGGGGTGAAAGGATGATATTTGGTTTGATGAGGTAATCCGTAAGAGTCTCTCATGTATATCTTTGGTATTCATCTCGAAAATCTTCCTCGGGAAGAGTTACTCACTCGCTGTCAAAAGTGGCTGACCGGGGATGACTTTCATCGTATTGCCACTGTGAATCCAGAGTTTCTCTTGCAAGCGAAACAAGATACTTTGTTTGCGCAAAATCTGCAAGCGGCAGATGTTCGTGTCATTGATGGGTTTGGTATCGTGGTGGCTGGCTGGTTGCGCGGGGAATCCCTCTGTCGTTTCCCAGGAGCCGACCTCCTCACATGGCTCTTGGCTTATGCCGAAAAAAACGAATTCGTCATCGGTCTCGTTATTCGCCAGGATGGTCTTTCTTCGTATGAGGAGATAAGACGCGCTCTCTTGATTCAGTATCCGGGTCTCAAAATCACAGGCGGAGAAATGAATGATCCGTACTCTCTCTCGCGAGGCAGAGAAGGCTCGTCTCTCTGGAATCTTCATTCAGCAAAAATGGTTTTTTGCAATTTTGGCGCACCCGAGCAGGAGTACTTTGTTGAGCAGCTCCGAAATGAACCAGGAAGCATCAGTCTCGTGATGGGAGTGGGGGGGAGTTTTGATTATCTGACCGGGAAAGTACGTCGAGCACCGACAGGGATGCGCGCTCTCGGTCTGGAATGGTTGTGGCGCTTGATACAACAACCAAAACGCCTGAGAAGAATCTGGCACGCCACTGTAGTATTTC
>CAYOHD010000016.1:0-8884 GCA_964403705.1 uncultured Bdellovibrionales bacterium
CTTCATTGTATCAAAGTCCAAAAGTCATCTTTCTGTGCCTCGAATGCTTTTTCATCCGATGAACGGAAGGGTTTGGCTATCGCCCTTTTCTTTGCTGCATGTTCGGAAACATGGGGCATCAGAAAAAGCTGATAGTCGAACCCTGGTAAATCTTCCAAAATAAACTTCTCAAGCACCCACCAACCATAGCGAAAAACTCCTCTTTCGTCAACAACAAAAAGCCCTGACTGCTATTTTGCCACCGGCTTACGCAAGCCAGTAAATGGGTCTTTCTTGCACTGTTCTTTCATGACACCAAATCCAGCTAGCATGGTCTCCATAGCATCAATAAACTCACCTGATCCGACCATGTAGTACAAACGATTCTGAATATCCGTGAGATATTTTTCCAGCATACTGGCAGTAATATATCCACGCTCATCATTCTCCGGACCAATCGGGTCTTCCGACTTACTGAGTACTGTCACATATCGAAAGTGTGGAAGTGCATGAGTAAGTTCAACAAATTCCTCATGAAAACTCGCATCCTTCAAAAAACGATTCGCGTAAAACAACGTATACTCCCTCTGACTCCCCTGATGGAGTGCTTCTCGAAGAATACTTCGTGCTGGAGTAATACCGATACCCCCAACCAAAAAAACGATTGGTTGATCATTCCCTTCTGGTTCGGTAAAAAATCCGACGGCCTTAGTAACCTCTACCGTATCGCCCGGCTTGAGCGTCCAGAATGTTTTCTTGTATCCACTTTCTCCCGAACGCATGGCAAAGGCAATCTCAGACTCATATGGAGAGGAAGCGAAAGAGAATGAACGAGCTGCCCCCTTGGGATCGGCTTCAATTAAATTAGCCAGCTTGATAGCGCAGTACTGTCCAGCCTGATAAGTGTAATCAAGAGGGCGATCAAAGATGAATATCTTCGTCCCATCGGCAATATCTTCAATGCGTTTGATAGTAAGCGTATACATTTCTTTTTTGCTTTAATATGAGTGATACTGAACTAGTATATCCGATACACCTCTTCCCAGTCAAAACAGAGTATCAGTATACTGCTAAAGATCTCCCAGCAGTCCTATCAATGTCCGAGCAAGTTTCTCTGAGTCATGTCGAATGAAAGCGCGCGTGGCTGCAATTTTATCCGCGCGTGAATATTCCACCGGCTCTGAGTCAAGAAAATCCCCCTCAATGACCACGCAACGATTCTCCTCTCTTTGACTACCCGCACGCCGCTCAGTGAGTACCGCTTCATGGGCATACTTCGTCAACAAGCCCTCATCTGGCAATGCCGTATTGTACGTCACGTAATCAATCCGGGCTTCCCCAAAAAACTGATCGATAGCTTCTATATAGTCTTCCAATAAGAAGTCATCTGTATGCCAACGCTTACTCACAAGATTGGCGTTGTACACCACTTTGGCTTGAGACGCTCGTATGGCTTCGGGAATACCCGGAACCAAAAGATTGGGAATGACACTGCAGTAATGATTGCCCGGACCGATGATGATGAGATCTGCCGCAAGCAGCCTCTCTACTGCCACTGGATTTGCCCGGGGTTCTGGATCAAGAAAGATTCGACTCACGCCAATCTGCTCGACCTTCATATTTTGATTAATCTCATTTTCTCCGCGAAGCAACTTTTTATTCTTGAGTTCCAAAAAGAGATTCGTATCTGATACCGTCACTGGAATCACTTCTCCCTTCACACTCAGTATGCGTGAAGCTTCAGCAACTGCTTGTGAGAAATTGCCCGTTACTTTTTCCAGAGCTGAAAGAAAGAGATTCCCAAAACTATGCCCCATCAGTCCCCCGTCTTCAAATCGATAGTTCATCAATCTACGAAGTATTTCCGGTGAATCCGAAAGAGCGACGAGGCACTGACGGATATCCCCTGGTGGGAGCACTCCGAGTTCATCACGGAGTACTCCCGTGGAACCGCCATCGTCCGTCATGGAAACAATAGCTGCAAGTTCAACAGGATACCGCTTCAAACCAGAGAGCAGCATAAAACTTCCCGTCCCACCACCGATGGTCACTACTTTTTTCATATCAGTCAATCATGAATCAGGAAATACTCTCTTCAAAATCGGAAGGAGTATATTGCCAAAAATAGCCCACTGAAGAAAAAGCAAACTCGAGACAAGCATCCAGCCAGTTTTACTGACTCCCTTTCTCAACCCAAATGTATGCTGGGTCAAGAAATACGCCAGAGTGGGAAAAATTCCATACACACAGGCGATAAGCAGGGCCATAGGAATACCAAGCACAGGATTCAAAAAGGCACTCATGAGAATCGTTGGACCACCAACTGCTGGATTAAACTGCTCCGTCAATATACCGAAACACCCAGAAATCCAAAATACCTGCCAAAGAGAGAAATTCCATCGCCGAAGAACCGCGTACCAAGTGAGAATAAATAGTCCGTAGAAAAAGAATCCGAACACTACATCCATTGCCGGATGAGGACTCATAAGAATACGTTCAGCTTCAGGCTTATGCATGTTTCCAAGAATGGCACACACTTCCGTGTATAACCCCAATATAATCCCTAAGACAACAAACCACCAGGAAGATTGCCACGTGGCTGACCAAGCTAGAAGTGGTTTCCGAAAAAGTATGCTCGCGATACCAATTGCGAAAACCAAAGACATCGGTTCATCCGCCGAAACAAGCAGAAGTCCACACAAAACAAGAATAAGAAGCGTATTTTTCACAGGAAAAATGTTCTCTAGTCGGGGCACTCGGAATCGAACCGAGACTAAATGATCCCAAATCACTCGTACTACCACTATACTATGCCCCGAAACAGCGTCTCTCAAACTCTCGATAAGACTTCCCCCACTCTACCTGTTTCACTCATATCCGTCAATCCCAAAGAAATCCTTATCCTTACTCTCACCCCCCTTCCTCTTAAAATGAAGACCACCAGTATCCTTCTCCTGGTGACGATAGACATGATACACTGAGAAAAATAAGTTTTAAATGGTAGCTTATGTTTTCTTTCGAAAGTAGGTCAAAAAGAGAGAATCGCACCTCAAACGAAGAGAGTGTTTTGGAGACAGCCAGAAAAGTTGCCAAAGATATCAGGAAAACAGCTGAGGATTTCGAGAGAATGATACCTCCAATTGAAAGGTTGAGAGTTAAGGGTCAAGATGCCTCTATCAACGAAAAAATCGATGCGTTAGTAGCAGCGGGAACATTTGCTATCCCACGCCTCATTTCAGCGTATAAGATACTCAGTAAGTGGCAGGTGGAAAATAAAAATCCCCGAAAATAAGCCTCTCTTGAGGCTTGATTTTATATCAAAAATATGCTATAATGATTTGTTGTAATAAAGAAGGCTGACGAAAGATAACAGCCGTTCGGACAACCAGTTTTTTAAAAAGGAGAAGTACCATGTTGCTGAAAAGTTTTATTTTTCCGTTTCTACTGGTAGGAGTAGCACTTCTGCTGGTCGCAGTTTATCTGCCAAAAAATCGCTCCCTGAAAAGGTTTGCTTCAGAAGCAGAAAAATCTGGGCAGGCATCATCGGGTATTCTGTACATGGTAACATGTTTCGGAGTCGTGATAGCCGGAACATGCTGGTACCTTTTTGATGGTTTTTTGGGCGAACTTATAGCACTAACAGTGCTGCCCATCACATGCCTCGGCATTATCCTAATATTCATTATCAGTCTGGCATTCAGGATTTTCGTAAAAGGTATACCTATTGCGATGGAAGCCGGACGGCAGATGACTCCCGAACAGAGGGAAAAGACCGCGAAGTTTGTATGGGAAGCCGGAAAGAAAATTTCGGGAAAACCCTCATAATCAGCTGTAAATATCGTGCTGCCAGTTCTTCGGAACTCGGCAGCCTTTTTGTTAAAAAAAAAGTAACCCCGCCCCAATAGACATCGGGACGGGACAACTCTATCTTTTGTATCTGGAAAATACGGAAGATTATTTGACAGCTTCTTTCAAGGTCTTTCCAGCGGTGAATTTTGGAACCGTCATAGCTGGGATAGTAATCTTAGCCTTAGTCTGTGGGTTGATACCTTCACGAGCAGCACGTTTCGAAACTTTGAACGTACCAAAACCGGTCAGGGTAACCTTATTGCCCTTGCGGAGCTGATCGGTGACCACATCAACCAAACATTCGAGCATAGACTCAACATCCTTCTTTGCGAGCTCGGTCTTTTCCATGATCTCATGAATAAGAGCGTCTTTGTTTACATTCTGCATAATTTCCACCTCCTTTCTGTATTTAAGCTAATAACCTCTTCTACCGTAGCAGATTTTCTGCAAAGCACAAAATCTGAAATGAGCTTCTTTTCGCTATTGTAAGCCTTTCTCAAAAATATGCAAGTTTTTTTGGCTTGAACAAGAGAATCTGTCAATGACTGCCCTTCTCGTATCCATTGAAAACTCAGTGTCACGCCTCTCTCACCGAATCATCCACCCCATTCACAAAGCCAAAAACATACTACCCCACTCTCATTGGTGGGGTAGTGAAGAAACAATTATTCATTTGTATTCTCTTTTCTCGCTTCTAACGTGCGTATTCGATAGCCCTGGTCTCACGATACACATTGACTCGAATTTCGCCTGGATACTGAAGTTCCTCTTCAATGCGCTTCGCAATTTCCTTGGCAAGATTCATGGCACCGAGGTCATCCGTTTTCTCCGGGTTTACAAAAATACGAACCTCGCGTCCCGCCTGAATAGCAAACGATTTCTCAACTTGTGGAAAAGAATTCACGAGCGCCTCAAGCTCTTGTAAGCGCTTGATATATTTTTCTGCTGTCTCTTTACGAGCACCAGGACGAGAGGCTGAGATGGCATCCGCCGCGGTAACGATGAAGGCTTCCAATCGCTCATGAGGATACTCATCATGATGACATTTCATAGAGTCAATAACATCCTGTCCGATATTGAATTTCTCTAAGATACGCATACCGATTTTGACATGCGTTCCTTCAATCTCATGATCAACCGCCTTGCCAATATCATGGAGGAGACCAGCCTTTTTAGCGACAGCAACATTCGCGCCCAATTCAGCGGCAATGGCGCCCGAAAGATAGGAGACTTCCAATGAATGGAGGAGAATATTTTGCTTATAGCTATATCGATACCGCAGACGACCGAGAATATAGAGGAGTTTCGGATGTAGTCCGGCAACGCCAGCGTCATAAGCGGCTGCTTCACCAGCTTCACGGATTTTCTGGTCAATCTCTTTTTTTGCTTCAGCTACCGCCTCCTCGATGCGGGCTGGATGAATACGACCGTCTTCAATCAACTTCTCAAGAGCAATACGTGCGATTTCACGTCGCACTGGATCAAATGACGAGATAATGACTGATTCCGGAGTATCATCAACAATGAACTCCACTCCGGTTTCCTTCTCCAGTGCTCGGATATTCCGTCCTTCCTTCCCAATGATTTTTCCCTTTACCTCATCAGAAGGAATCGGCACCGTCGAAGTCGTAAATTCTGCAACATGCGAACGGGCATATTTCTGGATAACCGTTCCCATAATTGAAAGCGCCCTACGCTCAAGCTCGTCGGCATTTTCATTCTCCAACTTGGAAATCCGCCGAACCAATACGTCCTGGCTTTCCTTCTCTGCCTTTGCATATATCTGTTCCACGGCTTCTTCACGAGTCAGAGAAGCAATTTGCTGCAATCGCACCAGCTCTTCTTCTTTCAATTTCTCCGTTTCTTCTCGGAGCGCTTTGATACCCTCAGCTTTTCTTACAAGTACCTCCTCATGTTTTTCGAGTTCCTGATTCTTCCGATCAAGCTGTTCTTCCCGCTTCTCAACACGAACCTCCTGGTTCATGATTTTCTGTTCACGCTCCTTTTCGTTTTTCTTTGCTTCCTCAAGAATTTCGACCGATTTTTTCTTCGCCTCCAAGACAGATTCTTCAGCCTTCTTCTTCGCTTCACTCAAAATCTTTTCTGCTTGACCCTCAGCGGTTTCAAGCTGTTTTTTAGCGATATTCTGACGGACAAAGTAGCCAACCACCGCCCCTCCACCAAGAAGAAAAACACCAAAAACAAGGTTTGTTATTTCAAACATATATAAACACCGTAGAGAGCTAGCAGCCAAGTATCATCATGATACTGGTACGTATGCGCAATGGAAAGAAAGAGAATAAGATCCGAAAAAAAATGACGCTGTTTGATTGTAGAGAGACCGTTCCATTCCCATATTTTCTTCCAAAAAACATCTGATTCTGCCAGAATACGGTTTGAATCAATACACGAATTAGATGCATGAGTAGTATAGGGTGAGAATCCCCTTTTGTCAAAGAACGTTTCATGTTATCATTGTCAATGAAAACTCTCAAAAAAAGCAAAAATGCCCTATCGACCTATAGTACTTATCGTGCTCGATGGTTGGGGAATCAGCAATAATATCGCGGGGAATCCTATCCGCGAAGCTATTCTTCCAACTTTTGATAAACTCAATCGTTTCTACCCGATGACTACCCTTCAGGCCTCGGGTATTTCTGTCGGTCTCCCGTGGAGTACATCCGGAAACAGCGAAGTCGGACACATGACCATCGGAGCTGGTCGTGTCATTTATCAAAATCTCCCACGCATTGCGCTCTCCATCCAAGATGGATCTTTCTACAAAAATGAGGCTATCGTTGCTGCCACCAAGCACGTCAAAGAAAAAGGAAGTCGACTCCATGTTATGGGACTCATCAGCTCTGGATCGGTACATTCACACCGAGAGCATCTCTCCGCT
This sequence comes from uncultured Bdellovibrionales bacterium, assembly GCA_964403705.1. Classification (GTDB taxonomy): domain Bacteria; phylum Patescibacteriota; class Minisyncoccia; order Moranbacterales; family UBA1568; genus JAGOSP01. The sequence goes on from CAYOHD010000016.1 coordinate 6,728, forward strand.
ATTCTTCGCCTGGCGAAACAAGAGGGTCTCTCAGAAGTCTCTATCCATGCCTTTACCGATGGCCGTGATTCCCCCCCAACTTCTGGTGCTCAACATATCAAGGAACTCGATCGGGTCACCAGACTCATTGGTATCGGCAATATCGCCAGTATTTCTGGTCGAAACTTCAGCATGGATCGCAATAACAACTGGGATCGTATCGAGAAATCCTATCGAATGCTCACCGAGGGAAAGGCCGAGACGACAGAAGATCCGGTTGCTGCTATTGAACGTTCCTACACGAAAGAGATTACCGATGAATTCATCGAACCAACCATTGTAAACTCGGAAAAAAATCCATTTATCCCGATCAAGGATGACGATGCCGTGATTTTTTTCAACTTTCGTGAAGACCGTGCGCGAGAACTCACCAAAGCGTTTGTGACACCTGAGTTTGAAGGATTTGAGCGCGAATACCTGGAAACATTCTTTGTAACTATGACTGAGTACGAGCGAGGTCTCCCCGTGCATCTAGCATTCCCTCCAGAAGAAGTCTCCAATAGCCTTGGAGAAACTATCAGCCTTGCGAACAAAAACCAACTCCGTATCGCTGAAACCGAAAAGTACGCGCATGTCACCTATTTCTTCAATGGTGGGAAAGAAAAAGCATTCCCAGGGGAAGATAGAATACTGATTCCTTCCCCGACCGTGGCTCATTTTGATGAGGTTCCCGAAATGAGCGCCCCTCAAGTCACTGATAAGCTCATCGAAATGATTGAGAAGAACGAATACGATTTTATTCTCGTCAATTATGCCAACGCCGATATGGTTGGACACACGGGAAACGAAGAAGCCACCATTGTTGCCTGCCAGGCAACCGATAAAAGTCTTTCCATTCTTATTCCTGTTGTCCTCAAACACAATGGTGCCATACTTATCACCGCTGATCACGGAAACGCCGAGGAACTCAAAAACCTTGAGACGGGAGAAATTGATACCGAACACTCCGTGAATCCTGTCCCGCTCTGGTTTATCACACCAGACAATCACCGAGAGAAATCAACTGATGAAATGGTACGCGAACAAAATGAAATCCGCGGCCTCCTGTCTGACGTCGCTCCCACCATTCTTGATCTCATGGAAATTAAAAAACCAACAGAAATGAATGGCACGAGTCTCCTGAAGCTCTTCCAATAAACCATGAGCCTCTGCACAACAATAAAGAGAATCCCGAGCGGATTCTCTTTATTGTTCTTCGTGAAAACTCTGGAAATCGAAACTCAATATACCTACTCAATCATCCGGTCAACGATACCATAAGCCACAGCTTCTTCAGCTGACATAAAATAATCACGATCCGTATCGCGTTCAATCTTCGCGAGCTTTTGTCCAGTATGTTTGGCCAAAATTTTGTTCAATCGATCTCGTGTCTTCAAGATATGCCGAGCATGAATATCAATTTCCGTCGCCTGTCCCTGTGCTCCGCCAAGCACCTGATGAATCATGACTTCGCTATTTGGAAGCACCATGCGCTTGCCTTTTTTTCCAGATGCAAGAAGAAGTGCGGCAGCCGATGCAGCCATACCGACACAAATCGTCTGCATATCTGCTTTCACATACTGCATCGTGTCGTAAATCGCGAGAGCTGATGTCACTGAACCACCAGGACTATTGATGTACATCTTAATATCCTCCTTTGGATTCTGTGAATCTAAAAAGAGGAGCTGTGCGATAACCGCATTGGCTACACCGTCATCAATCGGTGACCCGATAAAGACAATCCTATCAAGGAGAAGACGTGAGTAAATATCATACGCCCTTTCTCCAAAACTCGTCTTCTCGACCACCATGGGTATGAGATAATTATTTTGCATACAGTATCATTCAGATACGATTTATCACTCTCTTCAATGAGGATATTTCTATAATTTTTCAAGCATTTCAAATACCTTTTCATTTCGCAATCGTCCGCGAGTGGCAGTATATAGTCGTTCCAGATCGATATTTTTTTCCGCATCTTGAACACGCTTATACTGTTGCAGCACAACATTCATCTCTTGCTCCACGTCTTTTGAATCAATCTCAATTTGATCATCCGAAGCAAGTTTTTCGAGAATCAAGCCGGCAGCAAGTCTTTTCTTCGCCTGTTCAAGCCAATCTTGTTTTAATGTCTCAAGC
>CAYOHD010000016.1:8894-11686 GCA_964403705.1 uncultured Bdellovibrionales bacterium
ACTTTCCCACCCGTTCAAGGTACTGTTCAAAGGGCATACCCATGTTTTCAACCTGCAACTGAAATTCAGAAGCCATACGATTCTGCTCCTCCTCGATCAAAATCGCTGGAAAATCAATAGAGGTATCTGCCACCAAGGCATCCAACAATGCCGTCCGGCTCTCTTCCTTGAAATGATGTCGCTTCTCTTCCAACATTCCCTCGGCAATCTTCTTTTGCAAATCAGCCAAAGATTCAAACGCTCCCAATCCCTGGGCGAATGTATCATCCAGTGCTGGTACTTCTCTTTCTTGCACCAAACGAAGTTTCACATGAAATTCAGCCGGATTACCCGCCAGATGCTTGGCATGATAGTCTTCTGGAAACGAAAGAGTGAAGGTTTTCTCTTCACCTGCCTGCATCCCAACAATCATTTCTTCAAAACCCGGAATAAATACCCCCTTGCCAAGCACAAGAGCATGCTTCTCACTTTTTCCTCCCTCAATAACAACACCATTCCGACGAACTTCAAAGTCCACTTCTACGCTATCCTCAAGTGCAGCCTTACGATTTACCGTAATAAATTTCGCGCGCATAAGAGCGAGACGATTGAGTTCTTCCTCAACTTCTTTGGGCTCAACAACCAATGCGGCTTCTTTCTTTTTCTGCTCTTTATTCACCGACGCCGCTGATTTTCTCCATGTATCAGCTATTTTCACCTCCGGAAGCACCGCGGTTGTCACAGTAAACACGAGCGCTTCGCCCTCTTTCACGCTCTCAAGCTTCACGTCTGGTTTACCGATGGCATCAATACGTTCTTGTGCCAGTGCCCGACTATACGCATGTGAAACAGCATGCTCAGCCGCCTCGTGCAAAACCACTTCCTTACCATAGCGTTTCTCAATAATGGCACGCGGCACCTTGCCTGGTCGGAATCCTGAGACTTTGACTTCTTTCGCGACATGTTCCGCGGCATGGTCACATTCCTTTTTCCATTCATCCCATGCCAAGGTCACACTCATTTCCACCTGTGAAGCAGGCAGTTTCTTTACAAGAATATCCATATCGTCTGTCCGTATAGCTAATAGATTAAACCTCCGTTCTCAAACCACAGTGATTCACTGAGTATCTTCTCAGATGCAAAAAACATCTCTCTCCTCACAGCATATTTCGGAAATAACCTCGACCGAGAGAAATATTATTTCCCGAATTTCTCCTGGTACATTTTCAGACCTTTCACCACCGTCGCAAGAGCCGCTGCTTTCCCTTCAATACCCTGAACGACTACTTCCTTCCCATCATCAATTGTTTTGTATGTCTCAAAGAAATGCTGAATTTCTTTCACAACATGCTTATTGATATCCTCAAGATCTTTGATTTCATCAAAACGAGGATCGCTCTTCGGAACAGCGATGATTTTATCGTCTCCTTCGCCGCAATCGATTACCCGCATGACGGCAATAGGACGGGCTTCCACAAGAATGCCCGGGACAAGTGGTGAGGTAGTCAAGAGTACGATGTCCAATGGATCATTATCTTCCCAGAGACTCTGAGGCACAAATCCATAATCAAACGGATAATCCTGCGAAGTCTTCATCGCGCGATCAAGTTTAATCAAACCAGTTTCCTTGTCGATTTCGTACTTATTCTTCGACCCCTTTTGAATCTCAATAATCACATTGATGCTATCTGGTACATTCTTTCCACAAGAAACTTCATGCCAAAGATTCATACTCGTTGTAAATTTATATGGCTCAATTTATTTTTACAAGTTACTCTTCCTCACTTACTGACTCCTCATCGGAGACACTTACCCCATCCTCTTCCTCTCCTGCGAGAGGCTCATCATTTCCAACGACATCAATTCTCCATCCAGAAAGCTTGGCAGCAAGACGCACATTCTGCCCACGCTTTCCGATAGCCAGTGAAAGCTGATCCTGCGGAACTTTGACCAAAGCGCGGTTTTCATCCTCGAACAATTCCACTGAAACGACTTTCGCGGGAGACATGGCAGCCGTAATAAACTGTCGCATATCACTGCTCCACTCGATGATATCGATTTTTTCTCCGCCAAGCTCGTCAATGACTGCTTGCACGCGAGTTCCTTTCTGTCCAACGCATGATCCGATTGGATCGACTCCTTCCTCAGATGTCATAACAGCGATTTTGGTACGAGACCCAGCTTCACGAGCGATAGCCTTCACTTCCACTGTACCGGTTGATATTTCCGGCACTTCAAGAGAGAACAAATGACGCACCATTTCTGGATGTGTTCGAGAAAGGAGAAGTCCTGGACCACGAGTGTCCTCTTCGACTCGGACCAAATACACTTTCAGATGCTGCCCGACACGATAGCGTTCTCCTTCAACTTGTTCTGAAGGGAAAAGCACACCAATAGATTTTCCAAGATCAACAAAAATATTCCGCCCTTCAATCCGTTGAACAATACCATTGATGATTTGTCCTTCTTTCTCTTTGTATTCCTCGAACATCGTCTCGCGTTCCGCTTCACGAATGCGTTGAATAACCACCTGCTTGGCAGTCTGCGCTGCTACTCGGCCAAATTCTTCATGCGCCTCAAGCGGCAACTCGAGCGTATCACCCACCTGAGCATCGCTCTTAATAAGTCTGGCTTCCTCAAGAGTCATATCACGCTCAGCATTAAAGCGTGGCAAACGATCTTCATCAACCGCTTCCTCTGTCTCTTGTCGCTCGGGGGTATTCGTCTCGTCTTCTGTTTCCTCTGTCACAACGAATTCGCGTGTTGTCTCATCAACCACTTCTTTCACGAGAAAATATGAGGCTACTTTGAGC
>CAYOHD010000017.1:0-5049 GCA_964403705.1 uncultured Bdellovibrionales bacterium
GAGTTCAATTGCCTCATCTTTATTCAGAACCACAACATCAGCACGAGCCACCAACGATAAAAGGAGCGCAGGATCATCCTTCAAATTGTGCTGTCCCGGATTCAGAGCCAACCGCGTGGATGATCGATCCAAATGAGCAACCACTTTGGCCACGTTTGTCTTCCAGTCACCATTCAACGCGCTCATAAAAATCCAATCCGTGTGTGACAATTTTTTCTCATCCACCAGGAGACGTTCATTCGCGTCTCGGTTATGAAAGATAATCCGATCTCCCGATTTTGCCAACACTACTACGGCCGAAAGATCTGTTCGAATACCCGATTCCCGTTGAACTAGATGCGTAAGAACGGACTCCTTTTCAAGTTCATGAAGCACCCAGTCGCCGAGTCCATCTCGACCAATATGGGTATAACAAGCCGAAACAACACCGAGTCGAGCAAGACCAATCGAGGTATTGGCAGCTACGCCACCAATGGCTTCATATCGATTCGGGGAACGGAACTTTCCTCCAACCTCAAATGCGGCTTTCTGTTTTGAAGTGATATCGTCCGGTGTGTCGTAAATCACATATTCATCACTCGGAAAAAAGATATCCTGAGAACACGATCCGATACAAATAACCTCGGTTGTTTTTGGTTGAAAAAACATAGGTAATAAAATAATCGGATGAACAGTATCCCCCCCACCTACACGAAATGTAGCTCGGAGTAAATACGAAGGAGACGATTGTATTTTGCCAAGCGCTCCCCGCGAGAGAGAGATCCAGTTTTGATGAAGCGTGAACCAGCCCCAACCGCGAGATCTGCGATAAAATCATCACTCGTCTCACCCGATCTGTGTGAAACAACCGTATCCAATCCATTCGTATGGGCCAGAGTCATACAGGCCAGTGTTTCAGAGAGTGTTCCGATTTGATTCGGCTTAATCAGAACGCTATTGCAGGATTTTGCACCTAATGCCTTCTCAACTCGTTCTCTATTTGTTACGAGAAGGTCATCCCCAATGATCAGCAACTGCTTGCCCCAGCTTGCGGGAGCAATAGTCAACTTTTCACTCATTTCACGCCAGCCATCCCAATCCTCTTCATGAAGTCCATCTTCGAGAGAAACGATGTGATATTTTTCAATCCATTCCCGATACAAATTCGTCAATCGATCACGAGAAAGATTGGCACCCTCAGGCTGCATCTGATACATATCTTGCTCTGGAACATAAAAGGAATTTGCGGCAACATCGAGCCCGAGGAACACTTGTTTACCACTCTCATAGCCTGCCTGTCCAATGGCCTGATTGATTTTTTCCAATGCCTGCGCGTGGCTTTCAAGTCGAGGTGCAAACCCACCTTCATCTCCAACGCCTGTTGAAAAATGATCCGTCTCAAGGAGTTTTTTAAGCGCATGGAAAATCTCACTCCCCGCTCGTAATTGTTCTGGGTAAGAAACAATTCCACTCGGTACTAATTTAAACTCTTGCACGGAAAGTCCCGAGTCACTATGCTTCCCTCCGTTTAAAATATTAAACATCGGTGTCGGAAAACGATTCACATCAAGAGACACCTCCATCAGTTCAGCAATATACTGGTAGAGAGGAATCTGGCGACTAAGGGCGGTCGCCCGAGCAGCTGCCAGCGAAATACCCAGGAGTGCGTTTGCACCAACACGAGATTTATTGGGTGTCCCATCACATTCCTTGAGAAGAGTATCCAGAGAAAGTTGTGAGGCTGCATCGGTTCCTCTGACGGCATCACGCAATTCCCCGTTCACGAACCCAACGGCCTGCAGGACACCAAGCCCACCGTATCGCCCAGTATCGCCATCTCGAAGCTCATGCGCCTCAAATGTTCCCGTTGAGGCCCCCGAGGGAACACCGGCAACCGAAATCGTTCCATCCTCCAGAATCATGGTAACCTCAACCGTTGGATTCCCACGAGAATCAAGAATTTCACGTCCAGTAATATCTTTAATGATGGTCATAATTATGTAGGTTCAATCTATTAATTCGTAGAAATCACGATGCAGAAACTTCCTGATTGACTTACTGCACCCGTGCGTTTCGAAGAGCGACTATACCTGGCAACTCAACGCCACTCATGTATTCCAGCATAGCGCCACCACCCGATGATACAAAACCGACTCGACTCATTGCATCGGCTGCCTCGAGTACCGCGAGAGATTCGCCACCCCCAATCACCACTTCCGCTTCTGTATCAAGAATAGCGTGTAAGATAGCATTGGTTCCGATGTCATACGGCTTCTCTTCAAATTTCCCCAACGGTCCATTCCAGACAATGGTCTTGGCGGTTTTGATAATCTTAGTGAAGTAAGCAATCGTCTGCGCGCCAATATCAAGACGTTCAGGAGCGTTGAAATCTATTGGAAGGAGCACCTTCGAAGAAAATTCGATTTTTTGATCAATTGCCTCATTGGCGATCATGCCTCCCACCAGGATACAGTCATAATTTGGTTCAAGCGCCTTGATAAGAGGAAGCTTTGTTTCAATTTTTGCCCCGCCAATAATCGCGATAGCTGGATGTTCAGGATGCAATCTCGTCTGATCAAGCTTTTCCATCTCTTCGAGTAGACGATAACCCGCAAAAGAAGGAAGGAATTTTGGAATCACCGTCACTGAAGCATGGTTTCGATGACAAACACTAAATGCCTCATTCACAAATACATCAAATGGTCGCGCGAGGTCTTTGGCTAATTCAATACTTCCTTCTTCCTCTCCTTTTTTGAAACGGACATTTTCGAGCAGCAACAACTCCCCTGGTTGTTGTTGTGCGAGCGCCTTCATGACTTCCTCCCCTGTACAGTCGGAAACAAAAGTCACTTTCTTTCCGGTAGCATTTTCAACACTCGCCACCAAACGCTCTGTCGAGGACGCTGCGTCATAGACGCCTTCCTTTGGTCTCCCAAAATGTGTCAGAAGGGCGATCCTGGATCCTTCCTGCTCCCCGAGAAATTGCAGTGTTTCCTTAACAACGTGGAAGCGAAAATGCTCATGCACATTCTTAATGTCATCAAGCTCAACATTGTAATCTACCCGAACAAGTATTTTTTTTCCTTTGAAGTCCCCCTGGCGCAGTGTCTTCATATATGATTACTTTACTGGAAATTATACGCTCTCCTTTAGTATAAACGATTTTTCACAAAGATACTTATTCCGCAAGATACTTTACCGAGACCCCATACCAAGAATAGCCGTAATCACTCCCAGAAGAGCGGTCACGGCGGTAAATATCCAGGCACGCATAACCACCTTGGGCTCCGGCCAACCTTTTGCCTCAAAATGATGATGTAGAGGTGCTGCCAAAAAAATCTTCCTGCCAAAAAAACGCTTACTCGTAAGCTGAAGTACTACACTGAAGGATTCTAATCCGTAAATAGCCACCACTATAAACAGAGCGATCACCGAATTCGTCAGGAGAGCAACCACACCTAGTGTTGTCCCGAGTGCAATCGCTCCGGTGTCACCCATAAAGAATCGAGCTGGATAGATATTAAACCACAAGAACGCGAGAAGAGCGCCAGAAACAGCCGCGCAAAAAGAAGCAAGATCAGCCTTATTATGCATAAAAGCAATAAAGGTAAATGCCGTAAAAGCAATCAAAAGCACTCCTCCATTCAGGCCATCAAGACCATCTGTTTCGTTGGAGGAGATAGCCATGTACAAGATAACGAAAATAAACAGTGGGATGTACCAGAGACCAATAGCAAAATCTCCTACCGCGGGAACATGAATGACGTCCCAGCCAAGCTTGGCATAAAACCACCAAGATCCAAGACCTGCAATCAGAAAAAGCCACCAAAAGCGAAAGGCGAATCGCACCCCACCACCTTTATTGGAACCAATCTTCCACACGCTACAGTAGTCGTCCAGGAGCCCAAGCACGCCTGCAGTCACTAAAGCAAAAAGTGGTAACCACGTCTCACGACGTCGAAGAAAATCAAGATTGGCAATAAAATTTGCCCCCGTCCATTCAGCAACAAACGGAAATATATATTGGGAAGCAAGAATCAAGATCAGAACTGACATCCAGACAATAACCCCACTCATAGTTGGAGTCCCCTCTTTTGCAGCATGTAACTTATTGATAAACGTGAGCGGCTCGCCCCCGACATCCGTTTTCTTGATTTTAATCCCTATCTTGTATCGATAGAGAATGTGTGTCCATAAAGGAGTAATCACAAAAGCGAGCAAAAAAGAAAGTACCCCCGTCAGGAGTATCTTGAAAACATTCGCCATTTCCGGAGCGTATTGTACCTGTGGAATATTAAACATATCGTATGAATAAACAACTCTTTATAAGACACTCCGCATACCCTTTTACGAGATCACCAGAAAGGCAAGGTTCAATACTATTGCCAGTCAAATGACTGAAAACTCCAATCAAACATCGAACGGATACTCTGCCACCGATACTGATCATCCAGAACCACTGCCACTACTCGATGATTCGATTCGGGATGATGAGCCACCGCAAGGAGCGTCCGACCGGCGAGTGGTGTAAACCCCGTCTTGGTTCCAATGAGATTTGGCATTTGTCCGAGCAGTTCATCGGTATTCAAAATATCATGCTGGTACTTCCCATCTACGGAAGCAATTTGCGTTTTCTCAAGACGCATCATTTCCCAGAGAACATCGTACTTCAGAGCCTGAATGGTCATCTTAGCTACATCTCGAGCACTCGAATAACATTCGTGCTCACGTCCATCGGGCTCAAGACCTGACGGTGTACAAAAGTGAGTCTCCGTCATACCAAGCTCCCCTGCCCGCTTATTCATGATTGTAGCAAATCCAGATTGAGTTGTCCCAATATGCTTTCCCAGGGCAATAGCCGCGTCATTGGCACTATTCATCAGCGCTGCTTTGAGCAAGTCTCGAACAGTAATTTGTTCACCGATTTTCAGTCGTTCACCGATGCAATATCCGCTTCTCGGACAACCAACACGCGTTCCTTCCGCATAGACTGCCTCTTCGTCGATAGTTACTATCTCATCAAGATTCTTCACTGACGAAGCTCATGACAGCGCTCGTTGTGATCGAGTC
>CAYOHD010000017.1:5059-10501 GCA_964403705.1 uncultured Bdellovibrionales bacterium
GATTCTTCACTGACTCGATCACAACGAGCGCTGTCATGAGCTTCGTCAGTGAAGCAATCTGTCGATGCTTGTCCGCATCATCCTCAAAAAGAGCCTCCTCTGAGTCAATATCGATAATAATGGCAGAATGAGCCGTTGGGACAGCAAGCTTGGGTGCGGATGGTTTACGTACCGGCTGATACGTCGATGAAAAGGCACGATTTTCAAGGGCAACCGGATCTGTATTTTTTTTCAATTCAGACGGTGATACGAGTGTTTCTTCTGGGGTGGGCACAGTTTTGGGAGACAGCACTGATTCACGATTCAAGAGGGCACCAAAAAAAACTCGAAGTTCACCGGCATTTAACCAGAGTACCCCGCACAAAAATAGCGTCGCTAACACTCTCAAATTCATACACCGTTTCAGACAGAAGAAATATCACTTTGTATATCGGCACTCTTAGGGGGTGTTGCTGATTTCTCCTGCTCAATCAATTGGAGGAGTCGTTCATCGTTCTTCAGTGTTTCGAAATCAGGCAAGTCCGAGACCGAAGCAATTCCCAATGATTGAAGAAACTTAAACGTTGGTTGGTAGAGATAGCCACGGCTCTCTTGAGGATTGCCAATTCGCTCAATCAGGTCTCGAAGAAGAAGATTTCGAAGCGTGAAGCTGCAATTTACACCACGAATAGCCTCGATTTCAGATCGGGCAATCGGCGCGCGATATGAAATGATGGCCAAGACCTCGAGTGCGGCACGGGAAAGCGTCTCCTGAAGCGCGGCTTTAGTGAGCTGTTCCATAAACGGAGCGTACAGTCCCTTAGTAGCCAATACGAGACTACCGGCATGCTGTACCAATTGGAGTCCCGATGCCTCATCATGTTCAAGTTTCTCTCGAAGTGTCCCGATGAGATCCGCAAGTTCGGTAGTTGTGATGTCAAGTATTTTTTCCAGACGAACCAATGCTACCGGTTCTCCACTGACAAATAATGCTGCTTCAAGCGCTCCGACAAGTTGTTTTTTCTCCATAATGAGTGAAATATAATATGCTTTACAAATTCGTCTTGAGTTCCCGTGACATTTGTGCCGAAAAACACTCACTCACCTGATACCGTGTCAGCCTGTTGTTTCGCTGTATCGTGCTCGATTCGACGCAAACGAATTCCCTGAAAAAAATCATCCTGTTCAGCGATAAGAAAACACTGCTTGATTAATTCCAGAAGAGCGAGGAAGGAAACGATAACTTCAGTCTTATTGGAAGCGGACCCAGAAAACTCAGCAAATGATGTCTCTATACGATCCGCTAAATGATGCTGTAAATGGAGAATTCGCTCTTCCAAAGAGGCTACCTGTTCCACTACTTTCTCAGGTATTTCTTCGTATACCGGAATATCCCCCAGCAGTGAGCGAAAGTGACGCGCCAAATCATCAGCTGAAAAATCTTTCGGCGGATAAAAGACTATCTGTGATCCCAAAAAACTCTCCCGTGAGAAAGATTCTTTCCGTAGTGTCAATGATGCCCCGAGTATTACTGCTGCATCACGAAACATCCTATATTGACGGAGCCGCCACTCAAGATCATCTACTGATTCTTCTTCCTCCTCCGTAAATGTAAGCACTGGGAGAAGCGCTCTCGATTTAATCAAAAGCAACCGAGAAGCGACTGAAAGAAAGGCGGCAAGATTTTCTAATGTGACATTTTTTTCGGTCGAAAGGTACTCCAGATACTGATCCGCAATCTGAGCCAGACTCACTGTTGTGATATCAAGCTTTTCACGCTCAATGAGTGAAAGGAGTAAATCCAATGGGCCTTCAAAATGATCCAATCGAAAATGATACCCCATAGGGAAACAAAACAATCATCAGGAGAAAAACCCACAAACAAGAGACTCTTCCGTCTGGTAACCAAAACCAGTCATCCACTACCATAGCATTTTTCTCGCAGCGAAGAAAGGGAGGGAGTTCTGCGTAACCCTACCGGTATTCAGGCAAAAATCTATTCTCATGAAACTCATAATCTGTCTAATCCTGATTTTTTCCCTGCTGTTCCATCGGGAAACAAAAATATATCTGATAAAACAAAGCCGCCCCAGCACAGATATTCTGTGTGGGGCGATAGTGTGTTCACTCATGCGATCAATTGCCTAGGACAACAATGCCAGTCCCAAGCATCTCCCTCCTCTCGAGTCAGCACGAGTTGGTATATCTGCCCTGTATAGGGGTCTTTAACCCTAGTGGCAGGGAATTCGATGATATCAACCGCTGGACACCGCCAGAGCATCCGACCGAGAATTGAATGCCTCCTATGGAAGCAATACTCCTCCCAAAGCGCCGACATATGACGCATACTCAGACGTCTATCAGGGCGCCTCAGATGGCGTAAAGTAACTTTTTTTAGTTGTCTGGCAACCCGTTTTTCACGAGCGGGCCACCCGTCTGGCAGAAAAAGACTTTCGTCGAAATCTTTCGGGACCGACAATCCCTTCTTCGCACACATGATTAACTCCTCTTATCAGTGGCCTAGCGCTCAAAGCAAGTGAGTATGCCACGATACCGAATCACTGAAATCTGGCTGTCCCCGAAATCATGATGGGGAATGGTACCGAGCCAATTTTCGGAAACTCTGTATCGAAACCTACACCACACCACACAGCAAACGGTCGTCCACTTCGAATATATATTATACTAATTTTTATATATTTTGTCAATACCAGCTGTTACCCATTCTCTCGCGAAGAATGAGTTCTGAGTTTATGTGTTCTTTCAAATTCGCTTTCCGTATCCGTCAGTTCAAAAATATGAAAGAGGGCAAAAAAGAGTACTATCACCACAGCACCAAATACCGATGGCAGACCGAAGAAAGCCAAGAGCCCGACAGAAATCACCGCCCCAAGCATATTAGCGGCTGGGCGAGCCATACGGAAAAAAGCGATAATCTGGGTATCATCACCGTCAATTTGCTTATAAAAATACGAGTCACGCAATACCTCGATGGCCGCCACCCCGACACGTGATACAAAAAGTATTCCCGCCCATACGAGAAGACTCTTCCCATCGTACAAAATAACACCAATTGTGGCTGCGATAGTAAGAAGAAACGAAAGGGCAAGCATTTCTTTTTCTCCAAACCGTTTATCAGCCAGCACGCCGACCGGATACTGGAGAAAGACAAATGGAAGAAGCATAATCGTAAAAATAAGACCAATCTCATTCCACGAAAATCCAATATTTTGGAGGTGGAGCGCCATATAAATAATCATAATAGAGTAGAAGAACTCAAGCGCGAAAGAAACAGCAAAGATATGCTTCAATGACGACCGATGCATCACCTCTCTGAGAGTTTGAAAAAAATACATTTTTGGATGATTCACTGCTCGATGTTCAGAACGAAAAAGAAGTACCGCCAGAAGCAAGACTGCTATATATCCGATAAACACGATGATGAAAATAGCCGGATGTCCATACCGGGAAAGGATTTGCGTCGAAAGATACGGGGCAAGCAAGAAACCAACATTCATGACCATTAGGTGAAAGCCGCGAATTCTTCCCGAGAGATGATCTTCCGAGTAATTCTCCAAAAGAACATCCAGAGCCACCCATACGGTGTTCGAAAATGCGAGATATAAAATACCCAAAAAGAGCCCAATTACTCCTGCTGACACACTTGGAAGTATTCCTATCGCCAAAAGAGAAAGGCCGAGACAGAAGACAAGATAGCGCACCCTTCCTATCTGACGAATGAAAACATCCAATGAAAGGAGTAAGCCGAGATGGATACTAAAAATCACAAAATACACTACCCCTACCAGCTGCTCCCCTACGATGCTCGCAAAGTAACTCGAAAGAGTATAAATAACGAATGCATCAATGAAGCCAAGCAAAAAAGAAAGCAGTGAAATGCTCGATGTTTTTTTCTTGCTGTATTGTTCTTCGTGTTTCAAATCGGGAGCCATGTTTTTTTTCATTGTACCGTGAAGCACTCTCTTTCGACAAGCCGACATTACTTCACGCATCCTTGCGTCAATCCACGTGCTTCTGCTTCGCTCTTCTCCCGAAAACACAATTTATTCTCTGGTTTGATACGCTTCACAACCGCGCACGTTGCCGCATGAAACAGCTTAGAATTTCGACTCGCGACAAAGGCACATGCCCCTTGCGGAAGACCCTGAGTATCACCAACCACTGCTCCCACGCGTTGAGCTGATTCTCCTTGAACATAAGTGGCTTGACCCGGGGTCTTGACTACCGCTTCGGGGGCAAGCTCAATACGAAGCGGCTCCTGGTTCTTCGACATCCCATGGATAAACCCAGCCTCAAACCCCAGTATCCCCACTGTCAGCACCCCACAAAAAAGAATCAGGGAATTATGGTTTTTTCGGAACCACTTTCTCAAACTCCCAAACCGCCGAGGAATATCTGGGTTCCATTCCATAGGATAATGATTGATATTGACAGTATCGCAAAGCATGTTATACTCTTTCAGTATACCGTACAGGTGATAAATACGTAATATCTGAAACTATGGCACATAGAAAAGCCGGTGGTTCAACTGACCTTGGCCGTGATTCGATTTCAAAGCGTCTTGGAGTCAAAATTTTCGGTGATCAACGAGCAGAAACTGGCAATATTATCCTTCGTCAGCGTGGTACCAGGTTCCATCCGGGCAACGGAGTAGCCCGTGCATGCGACGATACGCTCTTCGCCATGATTTCCGGCAAAGTGCACTTCCAAGTCAAAAAGGTCACCAATTTTACTGGTCGTCTTGTCAAACGCACTTTCGTACATGTAGTCACCGAAGAAAGCAAATAATCCCGCTTCATCTCTCGAGTAAAAAGAAAAATCCCCGCCGCTGGTTGGGGATTTTTTTTGACCGATATTTTCGACAGAGCACATCAGGAAGGGAAATCTTCGATGAAAATTCGCATGTCCCATCTTCCAACAATACCAGAACAAAGCACCTCGATTCTCACTTGCACCGACATGGCACGAAAAATCAACACAAAACCATCGGGCAAAGAGCGAGGAGAGATGCCCAGTAACTGCTTCATGAACGCGCTCCGGATATTCATGCTTTCCACTCGGGTTTCAGATCCCTCCCCTCCTTCCGGCGTATCACCGAAAAGCCGAAGGAGACAGAGCGCGTCGATCCAGCGTACTGACACGGTCTTGGCTCTGTCCCAAATGGGAATAAACCTCATCTCCCGATACTCCTGAACTGATTGACATAAGGCATTATAAAACGCAGTATCGCTGAACAACTGTTGCATGCACGCATGCACCTCACGGGAAGTTGGATTCGATTTCTTCGAAGACATCTGATATTCCTCTCTGTTTCTGTTGGTATTCGGTTGGTAAGAGACTATTCCGCTCTCGATTCAGAGCCTTTCTTGATACCACAAATATATACTCCAGTCAACAAAAAACCTCCTCTTCATCTCGAGGCTCTTTTTTCTTGCTCAAAAA
>CAYOHD010000018.1:0-2114 GCA_964403705.1 uncultured Bdellovibrionales bacterium
ATGAAGGCCAGTGCGATATAAGCATTAATGAGAATATTGATGAGTTTAAAACGTCCCAGAAAAAATCCAAGTGCCAAACTCAAAGCAGCGAACAGAAAGAAGAAAGACAAATCAGCAGAAACGTCCCCTGAAAGTCCAGTTATATTTTCTAAAAACGGAATCCCTGTCATCATACATCAAACACAATACTTCTCATTCCCTAAAAAATGAATGATACGCCGTGAGTGTATCATTCCTCATCATAACACGTCAAAAAATACTCATCTTCATCATCCGCATACACTCTCCCCTGAAAAACAAAGGGAGACGAAAAAAATATTTTTTCTTTCCCTCTCCACAAAAAAAGACTTGCCTCTCTCATAAATCCCTTTCCATAAGCAAAAAAATGCGCTATTCTCTAGAAGAGAGTAGCGAAGAATGATTTATTGTTTCTTATTTTTTACGGTTTCACATATGCTCCAAGGCAAGCCCCGTTTCGCGCTGTTTTTCCTCGCTGTCATGTCTTTTTGCCTTGTTTCAGGAAGCGTCCTCTTTTATGCCTTTGGCTACCGCTTCAATTTTGAACGCGGAGTTTTTATTTACGGAGGTTCTATTACTCTCAAATCGAATCCCGTACAAATAGATGTCAAAATCGATGGCGTCCAAATCCCCCCAGAAGACCTAAGCCGTCTCAATCAGAGTTATCACATCTCCGGTATTATACCCGGGGAACACGCTATCGAAGTCAGCTCGCCTGGATACCAAACCTGGACCAAACGAATCGTCGTGAAAAGCGGAATTTCAAACGAATTTTGGAATATTACGCTCCCCCGACAAAACTACGAAATTGTTTCCTACCCAGGCACAGAAAATCTGACTCGGTATTTCCAGTCACCTGAGCCGACACTCTTTGCAGGTATTTATGGAAACACCCGTCGTATTGGCGTGCAAATATATGACACTGATCAAGAAATCAACGAGAATCTCTACTCTCAACCCGATATTACCTTTGCCTTTGAAAAAAACGAGAATCTCGAATGGTCTCCCGATGCCGATCGGCTTGTTTTTCCTATACTTTCCGAAGGGAAGAGGCATGTGCTCGCGGTCGACATAGAAACAAAACAGACTCGAGATCTCAGTGCTGAGCTGAATCAATTTACCATGATGCGCCCCCGTTTCAATCCCGCGATTCAAGACTCTCTACTCTATCGTTCAGAAGGAAAACTCTATCGACTTGATTTGAATAGCACCTCTCTCGATACCCCTCTTGAACCACTCCTTCTTGCCGAACACGTTTCTGCTTATGATCTCTCCGGATCAGATATCTATATCATCAACTCAGAAGATGGGATTCTCTATCGTTTCGGCGCCGACGAGGAACATCCAAACTTTCGTCCTATCATTGACACGCCCCTCACGGACATCGATTCCGAAACAACTCTTATTGTGTACGATGAGTATCGTATCGCTCTCCTTTCAAAAAATGGTGCTCTCTCATTCTTCAACGCGTATCTTAATGACACCCCGCTCAGAGTACTCACCGATCAAGATATCACAGGAGTTCAATTTTCTGATGACGGGAAAAAACTCCTCTTCTTCTCCTCACACGAAACATTTGTCTACTTTATCCGTCCCTGGGAAGTACAACCAAGGCGTGATCAAGATTCTATTTGGCAAATCGGCCGTTTCGCGGATGAAATCTCGTTCGTGCAATGGACTAAAGACTACGAACACGTTCTCTATACCAAGGGATCGCAAGTATTCATTACCGAGCTTGATAATCGCGATCGACGCAATATCAATGAACTCATGCGTTTCGAGCGACCACCCCTACAGGTCCTCTCCCGTGTCGGTCAAAATCAGATCTTCTTTATCAAAGATAATGGCAATGAGTCTGTCGAACTTCTTTCCATTGATTTCCCTGAATTCAACAATTTCTTCACCCAATAAAAATCGTCATTTAAGGAGTACGCACTATGCCACCAGAACAACCATTTATATCACATGAACAGACTCCTGATACCCAACACAATACTGACCCGGAAAGGCTGGCTCGAGAAGAACGAGCACGGATAATCTGCCAATCTGGAAATCACCACTCTGGAGCTAGCCAGGTCGTCTGCTATCTGCTGGTG
>CAYOHD010000018.1:2124-10491 GCA_964403705.1 uncultured Bdellovibrionales bacterium
CTATTCTCGAAAGTTTTCGGGATCCAGAAAATCATATCCTGCTCGAAGAACACACCCGCTCTCTCCAGTCAAACCACCGGATACGCGAACAATTATCCGATATCCTCACTTCACTTTCTCCAGCTCACTGGGAAATGCTCACTCTGCTTCATCTTTTTGATACCGAAACCTTCAATCACTGCGTACGAACGTATCAAATCATCGAGCGCAAACTCCAAAGTACGCATCCGGTCGGTGATTTTCTGCGTGCTGAACTAAACAAGGAGGGCATCGCCAAAGAAACACTTGCCATATCCGCGCTCCTCCATGATATTGGTAAAATTGGCATTCCACTCAAAGATATTATTCTCAACAATACACTGACTGATCAAGAGTGGCATCGCCTCTGTGTAGAACATTTTTGTGAACAAGACCGTTGTGATACTGAACAAGCTGAGGAGAAACTCTCATCAAAGCTTCAGGCAGGTGCCGCGCATAATCTCCGCGAAAAAGACCTTGTACCTTTCTCACGCTGCCTCACACCAAATCAGCAGATACTTCTGACTCAGTCAGGCATCAATCCTCATCACACTCTCGGAGAGATCATCAACATGCATCAGGATTTCTCCGGGGAAATTGCAGAGGAATACGGACTCGATGAAACCTTCATCGCGCTGGTTTCTAATCACCACGAACGTCCACTTGAGACACAAGATACACTCTTAGTCTCAAAATCCGCTCTCCGTATCGCTACTATTCTTCGCTTTGCCGATGTCTTCGATGCTATCCATTCTGCTCGTACCTACAAAAAAGGAAATCCCTTCCTGACCACTATCGCGATGCTGATTCAAAAATCCCGTGATGGATTTATCAATCCCAAACTTGCACATCTCTGGATTGATGAGGATATGCAAACCTTCCAAAGCTCCCAAGAAGAATATTTCCGCATTCTTCCCGAAGCAATTGATCGAGAACATGCCGATGAAGCTGACTATACTCCGATGACTCGCGAAGCCATTATCAAAAAAGAACATTCTTCTCTCGAAACAATTAATTCCTTCCTCGATAACCGTGTATAATAGAGTCAAAAAATAAATCGTTTTTTGTTTTATTATGAATCGAAATCAATGGGCCTTCATCATAAGTACCACTCTTTTATCGGCTGTCATACTCATTTGGCTTGACCTTTTTCTCTTTGGAAAAGTAGCCTACTTGCCAGCATGGGCAGAAATGCTTCCATTTTCAATCTACACTCCTTCATATCTTATTTTCCTCTGCCTCATTCCTGTTGTTTTTTTGACCGATACCCGCACCAACGCATTTCTCTTCACTTATAAGTCCTTACTTCTTTCTCCGGTGTTGGGATTACTCATATATGTTCTCTCTGACAATCTCTGGTCAATCAACAACCTTTTCCTCAATGTCTCTTTCAACTATGCATGGATAGTTTTGTTTCACGGGCTCATACCGGCTATTTTACTCCTCACTCTTCGTGCAGCACCCGTCTTCTGCCCTTTTCTCAGGGAAAGTCTTCATTCTAAAGGAAAAATAGAGAGTTGAATTTGACAAAACATATTTTTAGGTATATAATAAGAAGGTTAGGTTGACTCAGTATAGCAAAGAAAAAAGGATTCAAAGCAGTCCTGTTTTCTGTGTCGTACTCACCAATCTAACCAATAACCAAGAGCAGTTCTTCAACAAGACAACAGTAAGGGAGTATATTGTGTCTGCCTCAAAAAAAAGCCAAAGTCCCCCAACATTCAATACCCAGGTACGAACTACCAAGGGGGTGAATTCCGAGAGAATTCCTGAAGAGAAGCGCCTCCTCCGAGGTCTCTCGTCACATACCATCTCGGTACGTGACATTCTCCAACCGATTATCGACAGATTGTCCAAACAGGATGCGTCGGCATTCCGTGAACTTTTTGGGAAGCTTCGAACATCCGGAGGCTACCAGCGGTCCCTGGAGGTCACTGAGCTCCTCTCACAGCTCCTCAGGCAAGGGAGACTTGCCAAACGGTTCCGCCGTCAAAAGAGCACTGACGCAGAAAATCTCCTCTGCGCCGGTCTCGTCCATACCCTGAGTCCAGAAGCGCTCAGACAGGTTGGTCTCGCAGAAATAGCCGAAATAATCACCTGCGAAGACCCAAAGACTCCCAGTCAGCACATGCTGCATGGGGTCATCGAATACCTGAAGATTCAGGATCAAAAACCGACACTGGTTCTCCTGGACATGATTCAGCATGGAGATTACGGGACAGCACACTCCCTGATTCTTACCTGTCTGGTGCTCGACCTGCTCGAAATCCGAGCTGGGAAACTCTCACCAGAAGAGGCCCAGGCGCACAACATCGCGCAACAGTTCCTTGCCGCCGCTGGATCAATAGCTTACTGAGCTCGCATCCAGACCTCTCTGGCCCAGATCTTGTCGTCTGGGCTTCTTTCTTTTCCTTTTCAACCAACAAAAAACCCTGATTACTCAGGGCTTTCTTTTTTTCGAAGAATCGAGACTAACGCTTGCTCCACTGTGGAGCGCGACGGGCTTTCTTGAGACCTGGCTTCTTGCGCTCTACCGAACGAGAATCACGAGTCAAAAGTTTGCGTGCCTTCAGGATAGCTCGGAGATTGATATCAAATTTAATCAGAGCGCGAGCCACACCAAGCTTGGTCGCGTCAGACTGACCATGGACACCTCCACCCTGAACCAAGACTGACACACTGAATTTTCCATTCATGCCAGCAACTTGCAATGGAGAGAACGCATTGGTCATGTATGCTGCCAAAGCAAAATACTCCTTGGCGTCACGGCCGTTCACAATGAGAGTCATATCCTTCTCATCAGCAATCGGCGTAATACGTACCTGAGCCACAGCCGTCTTGCGACGTCCTACGGCTGCGATATATCGCTCTGCTACTTCCTTCGTTTTGACGGTCTTTGTTACCATACAGCTGTCTACTATGAATCAAGAAAAAATATTATTAATCGTGTTGTACGTGAATAGTCTTGTGTGTGTGCTCGGCGTTCTTGTAGAGATTCAAGCGAGTCAACATCCGATCCCGTAGCTTATTCTTCGGGAGCATGCCGTATACTGCCTGCCACAAAATTTTTCGTGAGTCTTTCTTTATCTGGTCCTGAAATGCGATAGATTTGATCCCACTTGGATGGCCACTAAAATGGTGATATATCTTGTCAGCACGCTTATTCCCGGTGACCACCAAACCATCGGTATTGATAATGACAACACAGTCACCGCCGTCGATGTGTGGTGCATATCCGACTTTCTTTTTTCCAGAAAGCACAAACGCTACCTCAACCGCCAAACGGCCGAGTACTTTCCCTTGGGCATCAAACTGATGATACACCCGACTCACTGATTGTTTCTTCGTTGTTGCCATAACCATTACTTCTCATTTAACAGAGGATTCTATGAAACAAATTCGATAATTGCTCTCCGTGCACCATCGCCTTTGCGAGCCTCTACTTTAATAACACGCGTATACCCACTCTCTCTTCCAGAAAAACGGCTCACAAACTCCTCGGAAAGCATCTTGTCCGCAGCATCCTTAGGAAGACGCTCCCGCACCATACGAACCATGGACAATTGTCTCCCGTCATCTTGCTTTGCCTTCTTTGCCTTATTCACCAATTGATCAATAAAGTTCTTCGTTTCTTTGGCCTTGGCTTCTGTCGTCATGATTCGACCGTGCAGTATCAAACTGGCGAGCAAGCCCTTAATCAGAGCTTTCCGCTGATTGCGTTCACGACCTAAAATGCGACCTTTATTCCTGTGATGCATACTACATCTGATCAAATCACGACTCTATTTAACTTCCTCTGCCTTCTTCCTTGATTTCTTTTCTGCCTTCGGGGCGGCCTCTTCTTCTCCCACAGCTGGGGTTACTTCTGGAACTACAGCCTCTTCTGCAACGATTTCCGCTTCTTCATCAACTCTCGAATCAGACAGAGCGGTGAACTGATCCATAAGGATAGTCACACTCTTTGCAAAAGCCTCTTCCGGAGCAATACTCCCATCAGTCAGAATTTCCAGCGTGATTTTGTCATAATCAGTTCGCTTCCCAACACGCATGTTTTCAACTTCATAATTCACGCGCTTGACCGGTGAATAGATTGAATCAACCGCGATAACGCCGATTTCACGTTCCTCACGATCGCGTGCCTCGACTGAGACATACCCAACTCCACGATCAATTTCGATTTCCATCTCCAATTCCGTCTTCTTGTCAGTAATGGTGGCAATCATCTGATCACCATCGACAATTTCAACATCCGAAGTTACTTTGAAATCTTTGGCGGTCACAACTCGCTCACCCTTCACCTTCAGACCAATCTTGACTGGTTCATCTCCATGCAATCGGAAACGAATCTGCTTCAAGTGAAGAAGAATCTGAACCACATCTTCCATAACACCAGGAATAGTGGTGAATTCATGCGTCACGCCCGTAATTTTCACTGAACGAATAGCGGCTCCTTCAAGCGAAGAAAGCAGCACTCTTCGGAGTGCATTACCCAAAGTCGTTCCATAACCAGGATAACACCCGAGAATCTCAAATTTGCCATGGTTTTCACCAAGTGAGATATACTCTGGCTTTTGTGGGATAGCGATCATAAATAATGTAGTTAAAAACTTTTTTTAGCGGTAATAAAATTATTTCGAGTAGTACTCAACGACCATCTGAGGATCAACGGTCACTCCGATGTCGCCCCGCGCTGGAAGGCTCACAATCGTGCCTTCAAGCTTTTCGCTATTCAAATCAAGCCATGCTGGAATATCCTTCTTCTCTTTCAAAATTTCAATACGATTCTTCGTAGAGGTTTTCTCGCGCTTCGTATCCTTCAGACGAATGACGTCACCTACGTGCAGTTCAAAAGAAGGGACATTGACTCGCTTTCCATTGACGGTAAACATCTTGTGTGAGACCAACTGACGTCCGGTCACCCGTGAAGGAGCAAAGCCAAGCCGATACACGACATTGTCCATACGCCGTTCAAGACGGGACAGGAGGAGATCTCCCGTCACACCCTTCTGACGCTTCACTTCAGCATAGTGACAACGGAATTGCTTTTCCAATACGCCGTAGATGCGTTTGATCTTCTGCTTCATAGCCAACTGCTTGCCAAACTCACTCTGATTGCGTGATGGAGTACCTCCATGTACACCAGGAGTATTTGGGCGACGCACCATAGCGCACTTCTGAGAAACACAACGATCCCCCTTGAGAAAAAGTTTTTCTCCAGCGCGACGGCAGAGTTTACATTTGGAATCAATCTTGGCCATAATTTCACTTCACTGACTTAATTGCTGACTGTACTCCCCGCTGACTTGGTCATTCTCTCTCCTCAGTCAGCGCGATTCGTCTCTTAAATTAAATACGACGAGGGCGACGAGGGCGACATCCTCCATGCGGAACTGAAGTCGTATCCTTAATCCCCAAAATAGAGAAGCCGTTGTTTGCCAATGCACGAATCGCAGCTTCACGACCATTACCAACGCCATTGACGAATACTTCTACTTCTTGTAAACCGAACTTCTTTACTTTTTCAGTCACATCAGCAACTACCTGAGTCGCCGCGTATGGAGTTGATTTCTTGGCTCCCTTAAAACCCATATGTCCAGAGCTTGACCATCCGAGTACATTGCCATTGATATCGGTCAAGGAGATAATCGTATTGTTGTATGTGCACTGAATAGTCGCCCGTCCTTTCTGAATCTGACGCCTTGAAGACTTCTTCTGCTTCTTAGTCGTCTCTTCGGCGACCGGGGTGACAACTTCTTCAGTTTTCTTTACTTCTTCTGTCATATTTTCTCCTTATCGTTTAGAGGTGTGTGCCTCATAAAATCTATTAGCTCCAGGGTATTCCTATGATTAGGTCTTTTCAGATGCCTTCTTGCGACCGCTTCCCATAGTCTTACGGACATTCCCTCGGACTGTTCGGGTATTCGTCTTGGTTCTCTGTCCACGTGATGGAAGATTCTTCTGATGACGTGAACCGCGATAGCAACCAATTTCTTTCAAGCGCTTGATATTTTGCTTCACCTCATGACGCAATTCACCTTCGACGCGGTATTTCTTCTCCACGGCTTCGCGCAATTTATTGGCGACTGCTTCAACCAAATCTTTTGTGCGGATATTACGATCAATACCAAGTTCGTCCAAAATCTTCTGACTCGTCGTCCGTCCGATACCATAAATATACGTCAACGAAATCTCGATGCGCTTATTATCTGGAATGTTGATACCTGCGATTCTTATCATATGCTTTGTTATCCTTGTCGCTGCTTATGCTTCGGGGTACTGCAAACCACGCGAATCACGCGTTTTCTCTTGATCACCTTGCAGCGAACACAAATTTTCTTGACTGATGGTCTGACCTTCATGACTTTTAGGTTTGCGATTTTAAAACTTCAGGCGCTGTACGATTCTCCCTTTCGAAAGATCATACGGGCTCATTTCAACTGTGACACGATCTCCTGGCAACAAACGGATATAATGCACTCGGATCTTCCCTGAGATATGACCGAGGATTTCATGCCCATTGTCGAGTCGAACGCGAAAAGTCGTTCCCGGAAGTGCTTCAGTTACCTCCCCATCCATTCGGATCACGTCCTTTCCATTTCCCATATTTTCTTTTGTCGCGCTCTAATTTCAGGAAGATACTTCTCAAACAAAACAAAAACAAAGGTGAATATTTTTCCGAAGCAAACCAACCCTCGTTCCTGAATTGCAGTATGTGGCACCTCTTGCCCTGAACCTATGCGATTTTTCAAAATGTATTGACTATTGTAGCAAAAGCCAAAGTTTTGTCAACAGGGGCAAAAAAACTCCCCCTATGATCCGAACCTCCGCCCTCGTTCCTGGTATTCTTCTATGGCCTCGGCCAATGCTTCTGGACCGAAATCTGGAAAGAGTTTTTCAGAGAAAAAGAGCTGTGTATTGGCGATATCCCACATCATAAAACCAGCCGAGAGATGCGGCTCACCACCAGTCCGAATGAGATAGTCAACTGGCGGAAGGTCTCGTGTCATCAGGTGTTTTTTGATGAGCTCATTGGTCACTCGTTCACCTGGCGCCAACTCTTGACTCACTTTTTCAAAGGCAAGGCGCATCTCATCATCCCCACTGTACGCCAGAAAAAAATTGAGAAAATACTGATTGTACTGTTGAGTTGATTCGATACAACGAGAAATCACTTTTTTGAGTGGTTCGGGAAATTGCTCCTCCCAATGACCGATACATCGGATACGGGCTTGATCAGTATGAATCTCTTCACTCTCGGCAAGTTTTGAAAAGTATGTTTCATAGATATTCAAGAGAGCTCGACTCTCCACGAGTGGCCGCTTGGTAAGATTTTCAAGTGACGATCCCCAAAACGAAATCTCACGAATACCAAGACGGCGAGCTTCCCGTATGAGTCGCTCGGTATTTTCGGCACCTGCTTCATGCCCCTGCCACGGCTCGAGGTCTCTTTCACGAGCCCAGCGACGATTGCCGTCTGGGATAATGACCACGTGATTTGGAAGTGTCTGACGAGTCTGCATGATTTTGCTCCTTCACTATCCACCAAATTAATATTCTCGCTCCGCCATATAATCAGCGATAGCCTCAAAAAAGTCAAATGAACGTTGAGGAACCAGCTCTCGAACCGCTTCAAGCACCCGCTTCCCTTCTCGAATATACGCTCTTGCTGCTTCTTGCGCTCGTTCAAGCGACTTCGTTTCGATGAGGATCCCCTTAAAGCGTTCTACATCATCCGCCGTAAGAGCATTGCCGAGAGACAAAATCCGTCGCACTTCTTCCTGTTGCAGACGCGTGCCCCGCTCGAGGGCATAGGCAACCAGAAGCGTCAGTTTTCCCTCCTGAATATCCGATCCAACCGGTTTACCGAGTTTTGCTTCCGATCCGAATACTCCCAAAATATCATCCTGAATCTGAAAAGCAATACCAAGTGGCAATGCGTAACCGCTGAATCGGTCGACCAGCAGGTCCGAATCCCCCGCCAATAAAAGCCCCATCTGAATCGGCCGCTCCATGGTGTACCGGGCAGTTTTGTTGGTATACATTTTCAAAATTTCTGCCTCGGTCGCCTCCCGCTTGTACTCCATGTAAATATCCTGTGCCTGTCCAATAACAGTATACGACACTACAGACTGAAGTCGAGAGAGTGCTTCAAAAATCCGTGCCTGAGGAAACGGCGCACGAAAAATAATATCGTTACTCATCGCAGACAAAAGGTCCCCAACTATCAACGCAATGGAATTCCCAAAATGTTTCACATCGCGCTCAGGGAAATATTTCCGTCCGAATTCAGCGTATCGTCGGTGGAGTGTCGGCTCACCATGTCGAAAATCATCTCGATCAATAATATCA
>CAYOHD010000019.1:0-8915 GCA_964403705.1 uncultured Bdellovibrionales bacterium
AAATAGGTGACTTGAACTGGAATCCATACGACACGAAGGTTTTTTCCGATGGCATCAATAATGGTTTCTTGAGTATAGGTAAAACCAGCGGGATTGTTGAGACGAAGCAGTGTCTCGCGAGTATGTGCTCGGAATCCACAGGTGAGATCATCAGTACGAATATTGAGGAAGGAGCCGACCAGTGAAGCCCCGAGACGATTAAAAAAGTCTTTTATCCAGGGGATATTTTTTGCGGTGGATTGTGAGAATCGGTCTCCAATGACCATATCCGCCTGATTGGTCAGAAGAGGATGAAGTAATTTGGTTATCTCTTGGGGGTCAAACTGACCATCCGCGTCGATATTGACCATGATATCAGCCCCTTCTTTGAGAGCATTTTCACTGGCTGTAGCAAACATCACTCCGAGTCGCCGGTTGATACCATGAAGCAGAACAAAATCGGCCCCGGCTTCTTTGGCGACCTGAGCGGTGTGATCAGAGGAACCATCATCAACGACTTGCACCAGTACTTCATCGATACCTTCGAAATGTCGGGGAATGCGCTTGATGGTTTCTCGGATTTTCTCTTCTTCATTGTAAGCGGGAATATTGATGATGAGACGCATAGCGTAATATTAGAGTTATAGCGTTTCTATTGTAGCATTTTCTGGCGTTTTCGTGGGTTCGGGCATTTCTGGGGAAGTATTTTCCGGAGCAACTTCTTTTTTTTGTATAAGGAGTTTTGGACTTATATCAGCACATTTCCAGTCACATGTTTCTTTGGCGCCTTCTATTCCGGTTCTGATGAGATTTTGGCGACATTCAGTCAAACGCTCTTCGCAGGCTTTTTTCTGGGTGTCAAAATAGTGCCAATTGACATCGTATCCAATGTATTTCAGAGAAAAATAGAAGATTGCTCCGATATGGATGAGCCACAGAAGATGTTTGATGAGTGAAAACATACAAAATCAAAATTGACGATATATCGAGAGAAGATGGGTATGCGGTAGGAAACGTCGAGAGCACTATTCTCACGAAGTGATTATCGACCAATACCTTTATAACGAATGCCAGCTTCGAGAAAGGCGACTTTGTCGAGACAATTTTTTCCGTCCACAATCACTTCGACGTGATGTTGTTTGAGAAGCTCCGGAGTAAGATGCTCTGTGAATTCACGATGATTGGTTGCTAAAATGAGAGCGGTAGATTTTTCAAGGAAGGTTTCGAGTGAGGATTCCGTCGAGAGAGAAGGCAGATGTGGATCGTAGGTGATGACTTCTGCTTTGTGGTGTTTGAGGTGTTCGATGATACGAAGGGCTGGTGATTCACGGAGGTCATCGATATTCGCTTTGTAGGCGAGACCAAGAACGCCAATGACTGTGCCATTGAGGGGGAGTCGGATTTCATTGAGTAAATCTTGCAAGAGTTCAACGGAATATGCTGGCATAGCATTATTGATCTCGCGGGCGATTTTGAGAAAGCGGTGGTCAAAACCAGATTTTTTAGCTCGTTCGATAAGATAATACGGATCCACGGGTATACAATGACCACCGACGCCACAAGATGGGTAGTGTGCTAGGAAAGAAAAAGGTTTGGTTGCGGCACCTTGGATGACATCCTTAACATCAATACCAAGAACATCGAATGATCTGGCAAGCTCATTTACAAAAGCGATGTTAACATCTCGGAAGGAATTTTCGACAATTTTCACCGCCTCTGCTTCCCGGATTGATTTCATGGGACGAATCTCACCATCCACGATAGAGCGGTAGAAAGCAACTGCTTTTTCAAGTCCGAGAGAGTCAATGGATCCAACGACACGAGGAATATTGGTGACATTCCATTTTTCATCGCCTGGATTAATTCGTTCAGGACAATGAGCAAGAAAAAAATCCTTGCCAACCGTATGCCCATGTTTTTCAAAGATGGGGAGAATGACTTCTTCTGAAACACCCGGATTGACCGTGGACTCGAGGATAACTAATACGCCGGGTTTGAGGTGAGAGGCGGAGAGTGTTGCGGCAGAGATAACCGGCTCGAGATCAGGGTAGTACATCTCATCAACCGGAGTAGGAACACAGATGAGTACGATATCTGCCTTGCTGAGACGATCCGGTTGATCGGTCGCTTCAAAGGGAAATTTTTTCAGGAGGGTATCGAGCGCCGCATCCTCAATGGGACACTCTTGTTTGTTGATTTTGGCAATTTTTTCCTGATGTGTATCGAAACCGATGACCGTGTACCCCTGCTCAACAGCGCGTACCGCGAGAGGAAGTCCGACATATCCGAGACCGATGACAGCGACTGTTTGTTGCATAGCTATTTCTTTAGCGGATGAGCTATACTGTATTGTAGGCTGGGGTGGTATGGCTGGCAAGAGCCCCCCAATTCTGATTCAAAGAATGTGTTGTTGCTTATGCTTCTTACTTCAAAAATTGAAAAAGCGATTGTTCGGTCGGCTGAGCTACACCGTCATCAACAGCGCAAGGCAGGAGGAGCGCCGTACGTTGTACATCCTTTTGCGGTAGCGTTTCTTCTGGCTCATTATTCTGAAGATGAAGACGTTATTTGTGCTGGATTACTGCATGATATTTTGGAAGATGTTCCAAGCTATGGGGCGGATCGGATGCGGGCGGAATTTGGTGAGCGTGTGTATGCTATCGTAAGAGAAGTCACAGAAGACCATGAAGCTGAGGATCATATCCAGTTTTTCCCCTACGGGAATCCTCGAAAAAAACAGTGGAAGGCTCGAAAGGAGGGGTATTTACAAAGATTAGAGAATGATTCAACAGAGGGATTGATGATTGCAGCAGCAGATAAGATCCACAATCTTCGTTCCTTGGTTGACGGATATATTGAGGAAGGTGAGAAGATCTGGAAAACTTTCCCAGCAGGGAAAGAGGAGACATGGTGGTTTTATCAATCAGTGTTAGTCGTTCTCGCCCGTCGACTTACTCATCCATTAGTCGATGAGTTGCAGGTAGTCTTGCGTGAAGCGGAGGAAAAAATGTTCAAAGTATAAAAGAATATGAAGACTATGCGTTTCGAAATCCTTTCCCTTTTTCCTGAGAGCTTCCATTCCTATTTAAACGTCTCTATTTTGAAGCGGGCTCAGGAAACCGGACACATTGAGATTGTTACTCATAATCCGCGTGACTTCACGCATGATCGACACAAAACGGTTGATGATACGCCTTATGGCGGTGGAGCCGGTATGGTTATGAAGGTCGAACCATTCGCGGAATGTCTGGCGGCAATTCATCAGAAAGAAGAGAAGCAGTATCGAAGAGAACGAACGCGCACCATTCTTTTCTCCGCAAAAGGTCATCTGTTTACTCAATCAGATGCGCGACGTTTTGCGCAACAGTATGATAGACTGATTTTTCTCTGCGGTCGTTATGAGGGTGTGGATGAGCGGGTGGCGGAACATTTGGTAGATGAAGAAATCTCTATCGGTGATTTTGTGCTCACGGGAGGAGAATTGCCGGCCATGATAGTGACTGATGCGGTAGCACGTCTTTTGCCTGGAGTGCTCGGGAATGACGAGAGCACTGCTACAGAATCATACAGCGAGAGTGGTATCGTGGAATATCCGCAGTATACAAAACCAGAATGCTTTGGTGATTGGTGTGTTCCGGCAGTCCTGCTTTCTGGACACCATAGCGCTATTGAAGTATGGAGAAAAGAGCAATCTTTACTGATGAGCAAGAAGAGACATAGGGTATCGGATTCTGAAATAGCAAATGGAGAATATGAAAACTGAAATTCAGTCTCGTTCTTCCGGAGTGCTGGATCGGCCACTGCTGTTGGCAATTTTTGCCTTACTCGGTATTGGATTGTTGATGATCGCGAGTGCCGGTGTGGCGTATGGGAAGGTGCGCTTTGGTGATGAGTATTTTTTTTTGAAGCAGCAGAGTCTTGGTTTGGTGGTGGGAATAACTTCGCTGTTTATTGTCTCACGTATTGACTATCATCTTTTTCGTAAATTTGTGGTGCCTCTGTTCTTTTTGGCGGTTGCTCTGTTGGTTATGGTTTTTATTCCAGGAGTTGGCACAACGGTGTATGGAGCGGCTCGCTGGATTGAACTCGGACCGCTCTCGTTTCAACCATCTGAAGTGATGAAACTCGCGATTATTCTCTATCTTGCTGCCTGGCTCTCTGGTAAGCAGCAGGTGAAGAATAATGCTGATTTTTTTGAGGGATATGTTCCTTTCGTAGCTATTCTTTCATTGGTTGGGTTTCTTATCATCAAGCAACCTGACACCGGAACACTGGGTCTTATTTTCTGTATTGCTTTGATCATCTTTTTTGTCTCAGGAGCTCGTCTTTCATATATTTTCTTCACGATTCTTGGGGGGATTGCAACTCTCGCACTTTTGATTCGTCTCGCGCCCTATCGGATGGAGCGTTTTCTTGTTTTTTTAAATCCTGATCATGACCCTCTTGGATCTGGGTATCAATTGAACCAAGCACTCATGGCACTTGGTTCGGGCGGATGGCTTGGTGTCGGACTCGGACAGGGTCGTCAGAAATTTAATTATTTACCTGAACCGGTGACAGACTCTATTTTTGCGGTTCTAGGGGAGGAAGTGGGATTTATCGGAGTCGCAGTCGTGATAACACTGTTTCTTTTCGTTGCCTGGAGAGGACTCCGTATCGCGCAAAGAGCCCCGGATATGTTTGGGAGGCTCGTCGCGGTAGGAATTATTTCCTGGATTTTTATTCAGGCAATGATTAATACCATGGCTATTTCAGGAATAATTCCTTTGACAGGGATTCCTTTGCCGTTTATCAGTTATGGGGGAACATCACTGGCTGTTCTTTTAACGGCCATCGGTATCTTGTTGAACATATCCAAACAGGCTAGACTAGAGGCATAAATAAACAGTTCAGATTCCCTATTTTTATGGCTCATCAAATACCACGAGTGGTACTTTCAGGAGGTGTTTCGGGAGGGCATACGTACCCCTTGATTGCCGTAGCACGTGTTTTGCGCAAACGGTATCCGGAGGGAATTGAAATTCTCTTTCTTGGCGGTGGCGGTGTTTTTGAGGAGGCCGCCATGAAAGCAGAAAATATTCCGATGCAGAGTGTTCTCTTTGGAAAGATGCGGCGTTATTTTTCTCTTCTGAATTATCTTGATGTATTCAAGCTCCCTATCGGTATCATACAGGCCTTATGGCATCTCCTTTGGTTTATGCCGGATGTGGTGTTTTCAAAGGGAGGGGCCGCCTCAGTACCCGTCGTTGTGGCAGCTCGCTTCTATCGTATTCCAGTATTGATTCATGACTCTGATTCGGTAGCCGGTCGAGCAAATGCCTGGCTTGGGAAGTGGGTGCAAAAAGTCGCTATTGCGTACCCGAGCGCGGCTCAATATTTTCCTGCAGGTAAGACCGCTCTGACTGGCAATCCTGTTCGAGAAGAAATCGTATCTGGTTCGAAGGAGCGAGGAAAAGAACATTTTCATCTTGACCCGGAGAAGAAAACGATTGTTTTGTTCGGAGGGAGTCAGGGGGCGCACGGGTTAAATAATGCCTTGTTACGGATTTTACCAGCTCTATTGATGAAGGGGGTACAGATAATCCATCAGACCGGGAGTAGCCACTTAGAAGGAGTACTGGCTCTTTCGGCTGAGTTGGGCGTGCCGACTGAAAATGGGAGCTACCATCCGATAGCTTTTCTTTCCGCACAGGAAATGGGTGATGCGATTGCTGCTGCTGATATTGTGATTTCAAGGGCGGGTGCTGGTTCGATTGCTGAAATTGCCGCACATCGAAAGGCACTGGTACTGGTACCTCTTCCTACCGCTGCCAACAATGAACAGAGAAAGAACGCGTATGATATCGCTGAAATTGGCGGAGCACTTGTGTTGGAGGAGGCGAATCTGGGAGAACATTTGTTGATGGAAAACCTTGAGAACTTGATGAATAATGATGGCTTACGAGCCGAAATGGGAGAAAGTCTCCATGCGTTTTACCATCCCGATGCCGCTGAACGGATTACGGATGGACTGATTGATTTGATGGCTTGAGTATCCTTTTTCCCTTCTGACGAATCATACTTATGGAATCAACGTCACTGACCAAATCGAAGCGTGTGCACATGATTGGTATTAAGGGCGCCGGTATGGCAGCTTTGACCCAGATTCTGGTGCATCAGGGTAAGCGGGTCACTGGATCGGATACGAATGAAGTTTTTTTTACGGATCGTATTCTCAAGGCACTGTCTCTTTCAGTGCGGGAGACGTTCGCTCCAGAGAATATCCCTTCTGATGCGGAGGTTATTGTGTACTCGACTTCCTATGCTCCCGAGCGGAATTCAGAATTGAAAGCAGCCTTTGAAAGTGGGAGGCTCGTGCTGAGTTATCCGGAAGCCGTAGGAGTATTGACCCGCGAGTATTTTACTCTTGCGGTCGCTGGAACACATGGCAAGACGACTACGAGCGCGTTGCTTGGGCATGTACTTGAACATTTAGGTGAATCTCCCACGGCTATTGTCGGGAGTCGTATCGCCGCATGGGGTGGGGGCGCTCTTTCAGGTAATGGACAATATCTGGTGCTCGAAGCCGATGAATATCAGAATAAATTGAAAGAATATCAACCGTTTGCCGTTATCTTGACGAGCGCAGATTTTGACCATCCTGATTTTTTCTCTGATACAGAAGCATACGAGCGTGTCTTTCGAGACTTCGTTGTAAGAATACCCGTGCATGGAGTACTGGTCTATTGTCATGACTCCGTAGCGGTGACCCGGATAGCAGAAGCTGCCCACTGTCAAAAGATTTCCTACGGTCAGGGACAGGGAGCGATGTATCAAGTAATGGATTATGCAGTACTCCCATCAGTTCCTTCCACATCGACTCTTCCTCGACAGCGATTTTCAGTTCTCAAAAACGGGGAAAATTTTGGAGAATACACTCTTCAATTGGCAGGAAAGCACAACGCACTCAATGCAACTGCGGTGATAGCCCTTCTTGATTTTCTTCGAAAAGATGCGGGGCGTACGAGTTCGGCGCTCGCAATTTTCCAGGGAACAGAACGTCGATTCGAATATATCGGTGAACACTCTGGCGCTCTTTTGTACGATGATTACGCTCATCATCCTGAAGAAGTACGAGTGACACTCAGAGCCTTTCGGGAAATGTTCCCCACAAAAATTCTGACGGTCGTTTTTCACCCGCACACGTTTACTCGAACCAAAGCCCTCCTGCAGGAATTTGCACAGTGTTTTGAGGATGCGGATCGGGTGTATATCTTGGATATTTATGGCAGCGCTCGAGAAGAACAGGGCGGAGTCAGTTCGCAGGATATTGTGAATATTATGGAGCGTTTTGCGCCAGGAAAAAGTTCGGTGGCGCATGAGAGTGAGGTGTTGATTGAATCTTTACGGAAGTCTCTGGGACAGAATGATGTTATGATATCTTTGGGTGCGGGAGACGTGTGGAAGGTGAGTCATGCTCTTGCGCGTTCAGAAGATGTGTCAGATACATAAAACAGATTCTTATGTTACATATTAAAAAACAAGAACTTCTTTCTCGACACACATCGTTTGGTATTGGTGGGCCAGCTGATATGTTTGTTGAAGCCTCTGGTCCTCTTGAAATCGCGGAAAGTATCGAATTGGCCATTCGGGAAAAAACACCTTACTTTGTTATTGGAGGTGGAACCAATATTCTTTTTTCGGATGCTGGATACCGAGGCTTGGTGATTAAGATTTCTGATGGGGGTTTGACGATACACGGACCGGTCATTGAAGCGGGAGCAGGAATAAGTTTGCAACGAATTGTTGAAACTGCACGCGATCAAGGGCTCTCAGGGATGAGTAATCTTGCGGGTGTGCCTGGGAGTTTCGGGGGTGCTCTTCGAGGGAACGCGGGTGCTTTTGGTACGGAAATCGGAAGCCTCGTACGACGTGTTAAAGTGTTTAATAAAAACACGGGTATGGTCCGTGAACTTGAGGCAGAAGCTTGCGGCTTTATGTATCGAGAGAGTGTATTTAAAAAACAACCAGAACTCATTATTCTTTCTGCGGAAATTGTACTGACACCAGGAGACAAAGATACTATTGGGAGGGAGATGAAGCGGATTATTGTCTTGCGTGAATCCAAACATTCACAGTCTGCGAAGTGCGCGGGATCGTTTTTTGTGAATCCGATTGTGAAAGATGCACGATTACGTGAGGAATTCACTCGCGATACGGGCGCTCCTCCCAAAGACGAGAAACTTCCTGCGGGGTGGCTGATTGATCACGTGGGTCTTCGGGGCAAGCACGTTGGTGGTGCCAAGGTGAGTGATCAGCATCCGAATTACATTATCAATACTGGTGGCGCAACGGCCGAAGAGGTGATTATTCTCGCGAGTCTGATTAAGCGTCGCGTGCGTGACGATCTTCGAGTGCAGCTCAAAGAAGAAGTGCAGATGGTAGGTTTTTGAAAAACTATTTTTATTTGTGAGACAAAGTCTATGGAAGATGTATTGATGCGAAAGATTGAAGAGTTGGAGCGGAAGGTGGACGCGACTCTCGAGTCGGCCGAGAAAACACGCAAGTATTTTTTCTGGTTTTTGATTCTATCGCTTTTGGCACTGTTTCTTCCGCTCTTTGGCATGATGATTGCGTTGCCGTATATTCTTAATCTATTTGCCAATGCCTTGCCAGCTGGTTTGTAGCGACCAAATGGTCATGAGCTTGCACGGTAGGTGTATAATTAAGAGTGTAATCTGAATAAGTAGACGAGTATGACGACACGATTCTTGTTGCAGACGAGCGATGCCGATGATAAGGCACGTGGGTATATTTTGAAAAAAATAACGAAGTTGGAAAAATTGGCGGATACAGCCTCCAAGATCGAGATTGAGGTCGATAAGAACAAACAGGGGAAGTATCGTGTGGAAGTCATGATTCGGGCTCCGAAGCACCTGTATCGAGCAGAAGAAACT
>CAYOHD010000019.1:8925-10063 GCA_964403705.1 uncultured Bdellovibrionales bacterium
GTGAGAGCATCGAAGGCTCTATTGATTTGGTGGTAGAAAAACTCTTGCATGAATTGTCGCATCAGAAAGAGCGGCAGATTACCATGAAACTGCGGGGTGCTCGTTCCATCAAAAAGAAAGTGGTTGTTGATACCGCCGCCCGGTTTTAGACAGAGAAACGTTTTCTCTCGTCTATAAAAAGGCAGCCCGCGTGCAAAGTTTTGCGCGCGGGTGGTTTTGTGTGGCCCTCTCTTTCTGTTTCTACCTTTGGAATCTGAGAGGCTGCCTTCGAGGGATGTCGTCCATCTCTGGGTCATCCGGAGGGCAGGGAATGAAACGCTCTTGGCAGTCGGGGCAGACGAATGGCCTTGTGTCTGGTTCAAGTAGCCAAAATCGCATGCAGCCATAGAACCCGCCAGTCTTCTCCGCGGCGGCGCGGTCAATGGTCTTGGTAGTGCAATTGCACAAATAAGGGTGTTGTTGTGCCATTTGCTTCTCCTGGTGAGGGTTTGACGGGAACTGATTTTTACGGTAAAATATCTTTTATCTCTTGTCAATGAGACTGTATGGCTATTCGCTCTGCACAATTTGTAAAGGCTGTGACTGGCACCGAGGGGTTACCCGAGGTTGATTTGCCAGTAGTTGCTTTTTTGGGCCGTTCCAACGTCGGAAAATCGAGCGTTATTAATTCGCTCGTGCGGGTGAAGAAGCTCGCATACTCAAGTAATACCCAGGGGCGGACCACCGCGATTAACTATTTTCTCATCAACAAGGCCATCTACTTTGTTGACCTCCCAGGTTACGGTTTCGCCAAACTGTCTCGTGATCGCCAGGAAAAACTTGGTAAACAGCTTTCGTGGTTTGTCGGTGAATCATCTGTGCCATTTCGCTGTTTTGTGTTAATTGTAGATGCTGAAATTGGGCTGAAGACTTCTGATCACGCGACATATGCCTTGCTTGCCGATACAGGACACAAAATTGTACTCGTTGCCAATAAAGCAGACAAGGGAAAACAGAATGATGTGGCGAAGAATGTACTCACGCTGCGCACGATGTTTCCTGAAGCAACCGTCGTTCGTTATTCCGCTAAGACCGGTGAAGGACGCAATGAACTTCTCTTAGTGCTCATGGAGGCTGAAAACTAAGGGAGAAAAAGACG
>CAYOHD010000020.1:0-10019 GCA_964403705.1 uncultured Bdellovibrionales bacterium
CCCTTCAGGGCAGCCCAGTCCTCTTTTGTTTTTCGTCCAAGGAGCTCTTGAATTTCTTGGGGGGTGATGGTGGTCATCCCTCTCTTTGAGTATTCATCCGTCAGGGATTCCGCGATCAGATGCGCCGTCTCCTCCCCCACATGGAGAATACCGAGCGCGAACAGGAATTTCTCAAGTGAAAGAGTTCGAGCATCGCTTATCGACTGTACCAGCTTGTCTGCCTTTCGATCCGCAAAGCGTTCGAGCGGTTCAAGATCTCCTACGGACAAATCAAAAATATCAGCCATATCTGAAACCAGGCCTTCATTCATCAATTGTTCCACAATTTTTTCACCCAAACCAACGATGTCGAATCCTTTTCGTCCAACCGCATGAATAATTCGTTCACGCTCCACCGCGAAACATGCTGAATTGGTACAATACACCGCCACGCTCGTCTCAATTCGACCCTGTTTATCTCGTTCTTCTCGTTTCGCCACCGGACTGTGGCAAATCGGACATGTCATCGGAAAAACATAGGGTTGTTCCTGACCCGTACGAAATGCCACCAGAACCTCAGTGACTTCGGGAATAATATCTCCTGCTTTCTGAAGAATAACCGTATCACCAATCCGCACATCCAGTCGGGCAATTTCATCGGCATTGTGAAGTGTCGCACGACTCACTGTCGAACCAGCGATGCGCACCGGGCGCAAGTGTGCCACCGGAGTCAAAACACCCGTTCGTCCAACCTGTACTGTGATATTTTCAACCACTGTCGTTGCCTGCTCAGCTGGAAATTTATACGCAATCCCAAAACGCGGTGCCTTGCCCGTATATCCAAGCGCCTCTTGAAAACGTCGACGATTGACCTTGATTACAATCCCATCCAGACCATATGGCAACTCGTGCCGTCTCTTCGTCCATTCTTGATAGTACGCCTCCACTTCCTGAACATTCGCACACACTCGATACTCGGTATTCACCTGAAACCCAAGCTCTTGGAGTAATTTCAATTCTTCAGACTGAGTATCAATACCCTTTCCCGCGAGAGCCATGTCAAACTTATCAATATCATACACAAACGCATCGAGTTTCCGTTTCGCAACTACCCTTGGATCAAGTTGGCGCATAGATCCCGCAGCCGCGTTCCGAGGATTCGCAAACACCGCTTCCCCCGCCGCACTCCGTTCGGCATTGATGCGCTCCAATTCACTCCCTGCCATCCACACCTCCCCAACAACAATGATGTCACGAGGTGAAGTGAGGTGGAGTGGGACGCTCTGTATGGTTCGGAGATTTTGTGTGACATTTTCTCCGAGAGTACCATCACCACGCGTGGCTCCCTGCACCAAAACCCCATCCCGATACGTCAAAATCATCTTGAGCCCATCAATCTTCAATTCGCAACAATATTCGATATCCGTATCCTTTTCAGACAGCACCCCCTGCTGAGACAGTAATTTTTTCACCTTAGTATCCCAAGCCCGCAATTCCTCAAAATCAAAAATATCATCAAATGACCACTGAGCCACTTCATGCCGGACTTTTTCAAAGGCTGCCAAAGGCTCAGCCCCTACGCGCTGCGTCGGACTTTCTGATACCACCAGATGAGGATGGCTCTGCTCCAAAGCCACGAGCTCATGATACAGCGCGTCATATGCCTCATCCGAAATCTCCGACTGATCCAAGGTATGATACAGCGTTCGGTATCGATCAATTTCCTTTCGTAAGGTTTCTATTCTCATTTTTGCTTCGCTTGCATCCATGTTCTTTGTCTCAAGAGTCACACATATACTTATCGTACATCTACCCCAACGGCCTCAGCGATATTCCCATAGCCGTCTCGCTTCAACAAACCGACTAATCCATGATTGAGAGCCCCAATAAGCTGTGGCCCCTCAAACACCATACCAGTAATCAGCTGGACAAGTGACGCGCCCTTGCGAATCTTGCGATACGCATCCTCAGCTGAAAAAATCCCTCCAACTCCAATGAGAACAAACTCTTTCCCCACTTGTCGAAAAATATATTCTATCAATTGATCCGACAAATCATCAACCACCTTGCCACTCATACCACCATACTCTGGAAAATCCGTATCCAGAATCCGGGGGTTCTCTCGAGACTTGGTCAGATTTGAACAGATGAAACCATCCAGTCTGAAACGTCGCGCCAGAATGATAATCGCATCAATTTCTTGATGGGTGAGATCAGGAGACAGTTTGATAAATATCGGTTTGGTTTTCGGTACTGTCGCGATCTTCGTCAAGAGATACTCGAGATTCTCCTTGTCTGTAAACGGACAACCACCATAGGCATTCGGGCAACTGATATTGATAGTTACATAGTCACCAATCTGACGCATTTCCCGATAGGCTCGAAGATAATCAGCCGTTCCCGACTCCTTCGCAACGGTCTCCCGATTATTCGTTTTGGCGATATTGATGCCCACGGGGATACGAAATTTTTTCCTATGCAATCTTTTGGCGAGAGAACGGGCACCTGCATTGTTCAAACCATAATGTACCAGGAGACTCCGAGATTTTTTCAATCGCCACATACGCGGCTTTGGATTGCCCGCGCACTTGTCACCCGTAATCGATCCGATTTCCATAAACCCGAATCCGACCTCCGGCAAGATATCTGTCAGTCTCCCATTCTTATCAAATCCCCCAGACAATCCCACTGGATTCCGAAAATCAATCCCGCGAATCCGTTGGGCAAGCATAGGGTGCTGAAAATCAAACAGAAATCCAACCACGCGCCTCACCCAAGCATATTTCCCAAGCGACTCACCAAAAGAAATCATACTATCATGAATCTTCTCTGGATCGATCTGAAACACAATTGGCTTGAACGCGTACAGATACAACACATGTATCAGCGTTTCTCTGAAACGTGGATAGATTTTCATAATTTTCTGACACCATTACCCCCCCCTCCTTTCCTATTCTCCTCACCTGATTGTAGCTCAACTGAAACTCCCGAGACAAATCGGCTCACAGATTCCAAAGCAAGCAACATCTTTACTGACTTGGGATACCGATAACCGCCCGCAAATCGGATTCGTATTCCGGACTATGCCGATGAACTCGGATATTGTCAATCAGACTGTTTCTTTTTGTCTCCGAGAAATTCCCCATTGGGACAATCAGACCCATCTCATACAACACCTCATCGAAATAGCCCGGCAAGAGAGTCTTCCAGGTCAGCGGAAATTTTACCGTGGACATATCTTCAACACGCCGCGTCAAGGCGTTGGTACAATTATTCGTCAGTGTATTGTACATCTGCGGGCGCTGATAGATGGCATTCACATCTTCCGCTAGCTTGCGAAGGAGCTCTTGCGCCTGCGCCGGAGAAGCGATAGTTCGGTAGAGATACACCCGTTCATCACGAATATCCGTCCGCAGTCCCACGATATCCTGTTCCGACCCGACAATATAGATCACCTCAAACTGCCGAAGGATACCGAGGAAAGGTGAAAATGTCTCGCCGACCTCACGGCGCGTCTC
This sequence comes from uncultured Bdellovibrionales bacterium, assembly GCA_964403705.1. GTDB lineage: Bacteria > Patescibacteriota > Minisyncoccia > Moranbacterales > UBA1568 > JAGOSP01. Next base: position 3,498 of record CAYOHD010000020.1, read on the forward strand.
CAAGGAAATCACGACATGCCGACCATCCGAAAATCCAAAAGACAGAAAAATGTGTGCTAGCCCCTCAAAATCATCAAAATGCGAGATAAAAACATCGACACCCGTTATATCAGTCACATCAAATGTGCGGGTCTCGTAGCGAATATCCGCCTCTGTTTCAGTCCGCCATTTGAAATGACGAAATTTTTCGATCGTCATCCGATCCCCATCAAAATTGAAATGAGGCAATTGTTCCTGACCGAGTTCCCAATTTCGCTCATGTGACGGTCGGAAAACCATCACCAAGATCAAATATGCTCCAAAAAAGCATGCCGCGAGAAGCATCCCCATTCTGAACTTTTTTGATCGATACAAACGCACGTGTTTCATATTACTCTCTTCAGTATATCAGGTACCTTTGAGAAAGAAATCAGAAATACGATGACAAATCAAAAACCCTTGGTGCTCCATGAGCTCCAAGGGTCTTTTGCCGAAGTAGACTGAAGGGTCAGAGCGCCGCGTTGCCTGGGCAAAGAACCGACTGCCAGCACTCCAGCAGCCACCCTCGCCGAGCCGCCAGTCGTCGACGTCCCACCGGCGGTAGCCGAATTTCTAGCAGACACGCACGGCGAAGACTTCACCTGAGCGACTGCCGTTTTGGCAGCGCTTTCAGCGGCATCCGCGACGAAACACACGAATTGCTTTTCCTGTCCTGACGTGATTGGCTGAGCCATCATCGTCTCCTTTCTATGAACTTTTCCCTGATACGCCGGGAAATGAGGCGTTCGCAAGTTTTTACCTACGAATTTTAATTATACTCCTTTTTCACGATTTTGTCAATAAAAAAGAGGCTCATGTAAAGCCTCAGCTTGTGTTTTGTGGGCTACATCCTCCTCGGTTAGAACCATCTTATCAAAGAGTTGCAGAAGTGGCAATCGCTCAAAATGATTGTGAACAGAGCGAACAGGAGAGGCACCGAATCCCCACAAATTCACTCTCAAAAACTCTCAAGCCTATCAAACTTAGGAATCAACAGACACCGGACTATCCTTCTTATAGTTATGATACTTATCTTTTGCCTGATTATCACCCACTACTTCAAAGGTTGCCGGATCGGCTCCTGGGATGATTCGAGAAAAAAAACCTTCATATTTGCAAGTACTATAAAAAACATGCTGCTTATCCTTTGCGTATACCTCGTTCAGAAGAACAAATGTTTCAGGATCTGCTTGTTCAATCAGCATCTGTGTTTGAGAATCAGTTCCAACCTCGAAACAATAAACACCTGTCTTATCCTGAACGAAATTAATGACATCCTGACCAACAACGGGACGAAAGGTCTTTGAATCCAAATCGATTTGCTTTCCACCTTGATACACATGTGCTGCATCCTTGGCATATGCCAGAGGATTATCCATTATGGATTCACCAAATACCTCAAAGGTCATTGCATCCGCACCCTCCAAAATCAGATGCTCTTGTGAAGGCACTTGCCACCAAACATATTGCGCATCCCTCCAATAATTGGTAGATAAAAACCGAAACGTTTTCGGATCCGCATGAGTTATTTTTTTTCCAAGATAATAAACAGATTGACCGTCCAAGGCGTACTGGTGAGGATTCGCATATCCAAACCGTTGCTCACGAGAATATCCTAGTTCAAAGGTCGCCAAATCAGCTGATGGTATCTCTTTATCCTGATAATATACTCGATGATTATCTTTCATGTAGTGCCCATGAGGCACGCCTGTCTCATGAGTTACAAAGTGTCCAAAGCTCGCCACATCCGCTAACGCTATCAACTTTTCTCGAAAGTAGACCCCCTGAGCATCTTTAATATAATCACCCCAGCCTCCAAGAAGACATGCGCTACTCGAACTATGCGCGCCCTCCAACACATGCGACTTATAAAAGACATGCTCCTTGTCCTTTGAATAGAAAGGACACTCAGCATCCAGAGGAGTAAAGGTCTCCGCGTCAACACCCTTAATCTGAAATACTTCATATACACCGGGATAGGCAAAGTTGCTCGGCTGATCAATTTTCCCCCAAATATCATCCCCATGCCGGTAAAAAATTCCACTAATATGCTGTGCATTTACTGGTATATAATTCCCAGCATATTGTGAGGAAAGTCGCGTCCACACCGCAAAAACAAAAATAGCTAAGACGAAAAATAAAACAATATTTCTTTTTCTCAAAAACTCAAACCTATTTTGTTTATCCGTTATGTTATACATAAATTTAGAAAATACTTTTCTCCCTAATCATAACACAAAGAAACCGGACTTATCAGAAGCTGCCCCGGATAGCTACTGAGCAAGTTCAAGCAGTATAGACTCCCCCTCATTACTATACACTCTCTCGCGGTTCCGACACCTCCTTACGAATCAATTCTTCCGGAAGTTCATAACTCTCTTTCTCTCAATCTCTCATTCGGTTATCGATATATCTCACATCCAATGAAAAAATTGTTTGATTTGTTCTGGCTTAAAACTCACAAAAATTGTCCCAATAACAATCATCAGTGCTCCAAAGAACTTCGCCCACGTACATTCCTCCCCCAAGAAAATAATGGCAAAAATGACAACCAAAAGGAGACTTAATTTATCAAGAGCATTGACTGCTGATACCTCTCCGCCCGCCTTGAGTGCCATAAATCCCCATAACCACGATAGCCCTCCGGCAATAGCAGCCAAAAAAATGAACAAGAATGCTTTGGGTGACGTTTCTGCGAGAGTGTTCCACTTCCCCAAAAACAGTGCTGCTCCTCCCATAAATACACCGATAATCAATCCCCGCAAACTCGTTGCCAGCGTGGAATCAATTCCAGTAATACCAATCTTGCTAAAAATCCCAACAAAAGCTGCCGATATTGCCGCGAGAAGGGCATAGAGTACCCAAGGTGCCATATATTTAATGACAAAGTAAAAGCTTAACTCCTCCGAATCATTACATTAGTGTAACAGGTAACAAGAACTGGTTTCATAGTAACAAAGAAATATATCCACGGATTATCTCCTATTGGACTTTGACGAAATAGCAAAGCCAGTTGTTTTTCCCTTCGGCGTGAGTAGTAAATTTCACAAGAGAAAAACTATTATTCTCTAAAATGTTCCGAAACTCATCTGCAGAATAAAACGAAAAATATCTACTGATGCCCCCATATTTGTCTTCCACAACCATTTCCTCGTCTCTATCTACCTTCTCTTTCATCGAAATAAAACCTATTCCATAGGTTTTTGTGATTCTTTTCGCTTCTTGTAGAACACCAGAGATGTCTTTCTTGGGAGTATGAATAAAACTGGCCGCAGCCCAAAAGCCATCAAATTCCCCTACTAGGAAGTTTGTTTCACTATAATCCATTTGTTGGAATTTTCCGCCGACTACCCGATCCTTTGCTATTTTCAACATTCCACCCGAAATATCAATTCCCGTATAATCAAATCCATCATCAATAAAAACAAGTGCGTCTCGACCCTCACCACATCCCATATCAATCACTTTTTTTCCATCTATAGTATGCTTGAAAAAATCAAACTCATTTACCCAAAAATGAGCAACTCGCGTCGCACTGTAGGCAGATGCAATCTGATCATATGTTTGAGCAGTTTGTCTTCGAATATTCATAAAATAGTGGTCCTGAAAACTTTTTTCGATACTCAGTAATTTGCATGAACGATATTCATCAAGGTCTTACTTTCAGGGAAGTATACTTCCAATATAATATCTGACAGTTGTCGTTTTTTTATACAAACCGCAGTATTTCCGGGCACTGGAAAATTATTAATTAATTAACTATTATTATCATAAGTACAAACTTTTTAGTTAAACCAAAATAGCACAAAATCACCAATTGTACGACATCTATAAAAACCTTTCTTCTCAGCAAAATCATTAAGCAGGTCTTGTCCCAAATTTAAATGAACCAGAATATCTTGATCTGTTATGGGCAAAGCTTCCCATAATTCATTTTGGATTCTCGTTTCAATACTCTTTGACTGATCCGGCAATAATTTATAACGAACAGAAAGTCCAAGGTTCTCGCGTTGCATAGTACCACTTCCACCTGTATTGCCTCTATATTCTTCCATTACATACTCCTTCGGGATGGAAAATAATTTACGCATTGCTTTCTGATCACGAGTATCCTGATCTGATAAAATTCCTGACCACCACGTTAAGAAAATAATGAAAAAAAACAAAGCTATAAGAAAAAATTTTTTCATTTTACTATCGGGGAATAGATTCATAAAAAATACTTCCCTTAATTTATTCGCTATTTATGGACTACCTCCTACTCAATTGGAACCTTATCATAGCAGAACTCCAGACTTAGCAAGAATTAGGGATGGCTATTGAACAATCTAGAAAATGACAGAGACCGCTTTCCTTTTATGTCCGAAAAAACTCATCATCTTCTTGAACAACAGATCATATTGCCTTTTATAGTGCCTTCAACCTTCTTCACCTCAGCAGATAATCCCTGTTCACGAAGAAAGCCTACTCGAAAAGCGTCAATTTTATCCATAGCTACCTGTCCATCAAACCGCTTCATTTCGTCTGAATTATTCGTCCAATCAGATACTCTGCACAAATGTTTCCATTCGTTCGCATCAATGCCTGAATATCCGGGAAAACTATCTTGTGCCTTCCCCTGGCAACACGTCATACACGTCAACGTGTGAGCAGAATCAACACTTTCCCAACGTTTAAGAATTTCGTCCGGAAGAGCTATTCCCTTTGCGCAAGGATGCTTTGCTACCCAGTGATCAGCCGCAGGCAAATCTCCCTCCAAAAGATTCCCTACTCTTAGATCGACTTCAATACCAAGTTTCTGCGCATAAAACTTACCCATCCTTATCTGACTCGGATTCAATTCTATACCAATCGTCTTTTGACCTCGCATAGCAGCAAGAATAGCAATATCGCCTGTACCACAGGCAATATCAAGAACCGATCCATCCTGAGGAACTTCCTCTAATAGTGCCATAAGTTCAAAAAATTTTCTCTGAAAAAACTCGGCGCTAATTGAAAACTCCTTCAAAAACTTCTCGCCATTATCCTGACGCTTCTTCATCCAATAACGAAGATCTCTCTCACCCTTCAAAAGAAGCAGTTGTCGTATATTGCGAATATCTAATTCTCTCTTGGGGTGCCGATCTAATAATTCGTTCACCGTCCTTTCCAGCGAGTTGAGGATATTTTCTGTAGTCTCTCTGATATTTTCGCTCACATCAGAAAGTTTTGTCCTGCCGTTCTCCTTAATCCTCTCTATTGGACTAAACATTTTCTCCATAAAGCATGATTAGATATCTAAAGCACCCCTCTATAGCAGCAGCATACTCTTTGGTGGACTACATCCTACTCAATTGGAACTATCTTACCAAGGAGTTGCAGGAGTGGCAATCACTTGGGATGGCTATAGGACAGGCTCAGACCGAATAGATTTTCATTTTTCTCCTAGAATAGCACACCCTTTTCCCTTAAAGTAAACGCCTTTTTAGTTGACGGGGAGGTTCAGGAAGGGGTACCATGAGGGAGTAAGTATTCACTTAAAATTTATGCCTGATTTTGAAAGTGCACCAAAAAAAGATCAAGAGCAACCGAAAGATACAGCGAAAGAGAGGGTGGTAGAAGGAGAAGCAGATATCTCATTTGAGGATTTTCTCTCAGAACTTAATGAAGAGGTGGGAGAAGTAAATATAAATCCCGCTGAAACCCAGACGCAAGAAAACCCCACTCAAAAGCCTGATTTTGGTACTGAGATTGCGGAAATAGCTTTAAAAATAGAAGAAGACGAGAAGCTCCAGCAAATGATTGAGGCTGAACGCCGCCGTGAACAACAAGAGAAACGAAAGCGTGGTCTTGAGAAACTAGCACCGTTTTATGAACGCCTAAGTCAGATAGCAGACGACGAGAAAATGGTCGCAGGTAAGCTTTACTATGGAGCTTTAAAAGGCAAGGAAAATGCCTACTTAGAGGCTGAAGCTGCTCAGTTGGACTTACGCATTGCTCAGACTCAGACACAATTGAAAATGGAGCAATCCTATGCTACTGAAACGGGAGAAAGTATTGGAGGTGGTGATCCAGAGGTGGCAGCAAAGAAATTAGAACGAGAACTAGCCATGCTTACCAAAAAACAGCAAAAAGGCTTTTCTGATGAAGAAAAAGCAAATTTCAAGCATTATCAAAGGGGAGTTGTGAGTAGTTTGGAACAAAAAGGCCCAGTTATAGCTGTTATCAATCAAAATCATATGGGGTATGAGGGTACACGGCCCGTCCGTTCGCCTGATGCATTTATTGACCAGATGAAGCGTGTACGGGAATATCAGCACAGTGCAGAATATCACGCTGGGCCTGAGGGAATAAGCGACGAGAGACTCGAACAGGCGGGTAGAATTGATGACCAAGTATCAGCTTACGACCGCTATGCGCAAGGAATGGCCGTAGCAGCGCTGGAAGATGGAGATGTTGCATTTGCAGGGAAGGCACTCAGATTTGCTGAAGGGGTCCGAAAAATGAGTCCTGAAGTCGCCGAAG
>CAYOHD010000021.1:0-5605 GCA_964403705.1 uncultured Bdellovibrionales bacterium
GGTGTATATCGTAGGAGTGATTTGGCGGGTAGAAGGGGAGCTTGACCTTTCGTATAAACTCCTCTCTTTATCGGTGTTTGCTTTGCTTATCGGGGAGATGCTGCGTGTGTTTTCGCCTGTTTTTTTCGAATGGTCATCTTTGGCGAGTGAAGGACTTCGAATGATTTTTGGCTGTCTTTTTTTGGCGAGTATTTATTTTATGCGTGATGTCGTCCGAAAAGAAGATGGAGAACTTGAAACTCCCGTACGAGACCATACTGAGCCACGAGATGCAAAGCGTTCATGATATACTGGACGAAGTGAACACGTTTTGTTTTTGACGGTGTATATGCGAATATTTTCCCTCAAAAAGAAGTCTGGAGTGTGCCTCCTTGGTTTTTTTCTGTTTGCTTTCCCAGCAAGCACGAATTATCAGTTGCGAGGCTATGGATTCGGTGCTGGTGGAGAGGAAAATATGACTTCGGCGAATTATGCGGCTGACGCTGTGACGGGTGAAGTGAGTGCGGGCCAGCTGACTGGATCGAGCTATAATCTTGGATCAGGACTTTCTTTTGAGATGATGGCTCATGTGCCACCTGCTCCCACGTTAACCAATCCAAGTAATTACTATAATAAACTCAAATTGGTTCTTGATACTGGAAATAATCCTTCAGATACACTTTTCGCCATTGCGATTAGTTCGGATAATTTTGTGACCACAAACTATGTTCAGAATGACAATACCGTAGGCACAGTGCTTGGTATTGAGGATTATCAGACATACGCAACGTGGGGTGGAGGATCAGGATTTCATATTATTGGACTCACACCGAGTACAACATACAAGGTGAAAATAAAGGCTTTCCAAGGGAAATTTAGTGAAAGTGGATATGGTCCAGTCGCGACGGAAGCTACCGTGTCACCGCAGCTTTCTTTTGATATTGATGTCTCAGCGATAAATACAGATACTGACCCACCATTTAGTATCACCTTCGCTTCCTTGGCGGCTGGAGTGGTACAGGATAGTCCGGAAAATATATGGGTAGACTTTTCGACGAACGCAGACAATGGTGGAAGGGTGTACGTGTATGGGGAAAATGCTGGTCTAAAGAGTGATGTGACCGCAACAACCATTCTTTCGTCTTCCGGAGATCTTGCATCACTGGGAAGTGGTTTTGGAGCCCAAGGGCTGACGGCGGGACAGTCTTCAGGAGGGCCACTCAGTATTGTTGCTCCGTATGCCGGCACTTCTCAGGTAGTAGGGGTGATCGATACGACTATTCGAGAAATCTTTTCAACCTCCGCGCCAGTTGTTGATGGACGCGGTTCACTTGTTTTGAAAGCAAAGGCATCAGCTATAACTCCAGCGTCAAGTGATTATACGGAAGTACTCACTTTCATTGCATCAGCCAATTATTGACAGAGGAAAAACTTTACCGACTCTTTGTTGTATGAAGAAAGAGTGATATACTGAAAACATGCTGATCGCAGAAATATAAAAATATATGATACGAAGTAATCGTCTGGTGGGGTTTTTGTTTTCATTTGTTTTTGTGTGTGTTTTGGTTCTTCCGATGTTGTTTTCGAAGAGTGCTGAAGCAGCGGCACATAAACAGGTGTGGATGCGGCTTGATCGTTTGGCGGCTTCGGCAACGACTGGTGGTACGGTATGTGTGAAAACTGCCGCGGTCAACGTGACGGAAGCCGATGTGGTAGTTACTTTCCCAAGTGGTTTTACGGTGAATGGCACTGCTTCAAACTGGACCACAACAACGACCAATCTTCCGAGTGGTGCATCTGCATGGCTTGGTATCGGTACCGCGACCACCGCAGTCGGGCAAGTTGTGACTTTCCCAAGTAGCGATTTGACAGCAGACACTCTCTACTGTTTTAACTTTAGCGGAACGACTACTCTGACCAACCATGCGACACCGGCTAACAATTATACCGGTACGGTGGCAAGCGGCGGAAATTCCTCTTCATATGCCCTGTCAATTATTACGAGCGATGCTGTCACCGTTACTGCTACGGTTCCCTCTACCTTCACATTTAGTTTAAGCGCGAATGCGGATACATTTGCCAGTGCCTTGTCGACAACAGCGCAGCTTTCAAATGGAGTCACGGCTACCGTGGTGACTAATGCTGCCTCTGGTTGGGTAGCCTGGGTGAAAAGCCAGAACGCGGCCTTAAACTCGGCATCTACTGGAGCGACGATTGCGACTATTGGAACAGTGAACGATACCGTTGACGCATTGACCGGTGGTAATTATGGATATTTACTGGATGTTACCTTTACGGATAGTGGTAATGGTACGGGTACAGTGAGCCAGGGCGCTGGATATGGGCAAGAGTATGATGGAAACTCCAGTAACTCAGGCGGCACGCTCTCGACCTCCTTTCAGCCGGTAGCCTCTTCAACTGGTACGACTGACGGAGACACCGTAGTCCTGAAAGAACTTGCTCGTGTCACATCTTTTCAGCCAGCAGCGAGTGACTATACCGATGTTTTGACGGTAGTGGCCGCGGGTCGGTTCTAATCTTTTGTCATTGATAGCTTTGAAACCCAGGAAATATCCTGGGTTTTTCTCGCCAATTTAAAAGATATGTCTTATACTGGGGATAAAGCTACTTTTTCATGACTACGAATTTTATGATGAGTCTGAAGCATTTCGCACGGTTTTTTTTCCTCGTTTTTCTGTCGTTTTGGGTGAATGTTTTCTTCTTGTCTTCTGTTGCTGGCGCGCAGGTGGCTGACGGTGGTCTTCGCCTCACGACTTCTCCTCTCCCTATTAACCTCACGGTTGAACCAGGTACTTCTGTTTCTACGCAGCTCCGTATTAAGAATGACGGGAGTCAAACGGAGACACTCAAGATTGACTTGATGAAATTCAAGGCCGATGGTGAATCAGGGGCACCTATGCCTCTTGACCGCCAGCCTGGTGATGAATTTCTTGATTGGGTTCGTTTTTCTGAAGAGAGTTTTTCCATCGATTCGAACCAGTGGAAGACTATTAACGCAACCTTTGATGTGCCGAGTACGGCGGCTTTTGGATATTATTATGCTGTCGTGTTTTCACGATCGCAAGGGGCGGCCTCGGTGGGCGAAAGACAGACGGCTGTGACGGGTGGTACGGCTATTCTGGTACTCTTGGAAGCCAGAGTGCCGAATGCGAAACGTGAAGTGACGATAACTTCCTTTTTGGCTGATCGTCAGTGGTATGAGTTTCTCCCAGCCACTTTTACGGTAAAGCTGAAGAATACTGGCAATGTGCATATCGCTCCACGTGGGAATTTATTCATTGGCCGTCCGGGGAAAAAGGCAGACACGGTTACGGAGGTCAATTTTGGGAAAGGAAATATTCTCCCTGATTCAAGCCGTATATTTGAATCACAGTGGACAGAAGGCTTTCCGGTATACCAAAATAAAGAGGAGGATGGGAAAATGGTGCAAGATGCGGAAGGGAAAACAGTTCGAGAATTGGTTTGGAACTGGAAAGACGCTTCGGAATTTCGTTTTGGGAAATATGAAGCTAAGTTGCTCCTGGTGTATGATGATGGAATGCGCGATGTCCCCATTGAAGGAACGCTGGAGTTCTGGGTTGTGCCTTGGAGGCTGATGATTGGCGGTTTATTTATAGTGCTGTTTGCTTTATTGGGTATCAAGTCAACATTTGAGAATATATGGCGTCGTTTGTTCAAAACACAAAAACACTAGGAATTTTTCTTTTCATTTTCTTTTCATTTTCTTTTTTCCCGTTGGATGTTCGGGCAGAAAGCACAGGAATGCTTTCGGTTGCCCCTCTTTTTGTGGATATTTCTTTGGAAGAAGGAGAAAAAACGAAGGATTTTCATCTAGATGTTTCCAACACCACCGCAGAGCCAGTAGTGCTTCGGTTTTCTCTGGTTGATTTCGGTTCTTTAAACGAATCAGGTGGGATCGCGTTTCTTGGGAATAGTGGAGAGGGAGATAATCGTTACGCGCTTGCCTCTTGGATTGTACCCGAAAGAGATGTTGTAACTCTCTTGCCAAATACGAAGGAAACACTGAAATTTACCATAGAAAACCGAGAATCTCTCTCGCCGGGCGGACACTATGGCGCGGTACTTTTTGCCGTGGAGAAGGAAGGACAGGGCAATCAGGATGTTCCGTCCCAAGTTTCAGTAAATCCGACTTTTTCAGCCCTTGTTTTTGCGAAAAAAGAAGGTGGTGTCCAGTATAAACTCGATGTAAAACAGTGGAATTTTGATCGGTATTCTTGGCGATCGGGCTTACCAGAAAGGATGGCTCTGCGTTTTCAGAATAGCGGCAATGTAGACGTAACCCCTCGGGGTCGGGTCACTATGATTGATCCTCTCGGTCGTCTCGTGGCAAAAGGGATTCTGAATGAGGATTCCGCTCGTATTTTACCGGAAAGTTTTCGGATGTATCGCGTGCAATTTGTATCGATTTTCCCACATATCATACCTGGATTTTATAGCGTGACGACCGAATATCGTTTTGATGGGCAAGAGCGTGCTGAAATGCTTCCAGAGCAGCGTTTCTTTGCTTGGGGAGCGGCCTTTTGGTGGGGAGCGGCCTTTGTACTCATTTTGGGTGGAACGCGTTTCCTGAGACGGATAAAACAATCTCATACCAAATGAATTAAAACCAGTATTCTTTGCCATTCCCGCGACCGCGTGCCGCTTTTAAGCTTGAGCGGTGGCGTAAGGCGGGAATCCAGGCTCCACACGCAATGAACCAAGCAGCGATTAAGTGAATTCGGTGTACATACAATAAATCTTCGTCATGAAAGAAGACGCGCAGAGGGAGCTGTCAGAAACATCAGGCACATCAGGAAAACGGAAATCGTGGTTAAAAATACTGCTCTTTTTTTTGTGCGTTAGTCTGGCTGTTTCGGGCTGGTATTTTGTCCAGCATATCTCCAAACCGGTTGAAGGAAACATTAAAATAGGGTTTTCAAACACAGAGACACAGGGTGTGGAGGTGCCGCCAGCTCTCATTCTCCGTCAAAAACAGCACTTTACACTGATGCTTCCTGAGTCTTATCAGGACAAAGAGCGAGAGACAAGCATTGGAGAAGGAGTTACTCTCCGTGAACAGGCCTACTTTTCTGATTCAGCAGGAAGTCTTCGTAAGGTGGCAGTGACTATTGATGAGCGGGCTTATATTACTCCACAGGACTTGACTTCGTATATATATCGAAAATCACATCCAGAGATCTATCGCGAGAAAATATTAGAGTGGCGTGGTCAAAATATTACTGCATTTGAAAAAAATGAGAGTGTCTATGAGATACTCGCCTATATTCCGAAAGAAAATCATTTAATCGCTTCAGTAGCTCTTATTTCAGCCTCCGAAACACCAGAGGAATTAATCAAAGACTTTTCTGATATACTCATGCTTTTCGAATGGACACGCTAGGAGTGTCAACTTTTGATTAGTGTTTATTATGGCTTGACTAAAGCGTTTTTTTGCGCTACAATAGACATATAAAGTAAACGGGTGGCTGGGAAACTGGCGTCCGTTTTCTTTTTTCGAAAACAAAAACTATGTTTCGCATTTGGGGAGGGAAATCGACATACGCACTTGCAGTACTCATGCTTCTGATGGGCGCTTTCTCATTTT
>CAYOHD010000021.1:5615-9905 GCA_964403705.1 uncultured Bdellovibrionales bacterium
TTTTACCCGTAGCGGAAGCGGCCGCTGGTATTCACAAGCAAATCAATTTCCAGGGGAAGGTGGTCAACACTGACGGCACCAATGTCACCAACGGAAGTTATAACTTTCTTCTCTGCCTCTACACGACTGGTAGCCCCGTAACCGCCTGTACTGCTGGCGCAAACAATGATGCTGTGTGGCGCGAATCCAAGAGTGTGACTGTGACAGACGGGGTATTTCAGACCGCACTTGGCGACACGACCGCTCTGCCAGGGTCAGTTGATTTTAATACCGACAACATCTACCTTGGCATCAATTTCAACAGCAATGGCCAGATGACGCCACTCATCCGGTTTACTGCTGCACCGTATGCTTTTAATGCCGACAAGATTCATGGTCTGTCGGTGACTGATACCACTGGAACACTGACTATACCAAATGGAAAAACGATTTCTTTTTCGGATGCGTTCTCAACAACAGGGGCTTTTCCTTTGACGCTCACTGCGACGGCGAGTACAACGGCAACACTTCCTTCGGGTACTATCACCCTGGCAGACCTGACGACTTCTCAGATATTGACCAATAAAACCATTGGTTCGACAGGACTGGTTTTCTCAGGAGCAACCATTGATATCACCACCGCCACTGATGAGGATTTGACCCTGGTTGCCAATGGTACTGGGATTATCAGTCTTTCTGACGCAGTGACCGTGACGGGTGCTATCGCCGCCAACGGAGGCATTACTTTCGATGCCGCTACCGACACCGTCGGGGCACACACGCTTGCCGGAACCATCGATGCAAACACCAACATCCTCACCAATATCGGCAATACTGGTACCGATTTCATTGCTTCCACCGGTGCCCTCAACTTAGCTGGTGTTTTGACCGCCAATGGGGGAATCAGCCTTTCCGCGAGCCAGTCTCTTTCGGCTGTTGCTCTTTCTTTTGTTGATCTGGGACTCATTACGCAGAGCACGACCGCCAATCAAGGACTTCGTCTTCCCAATGCAGCCTCAGCGACTCCATCAAATCCAACTTCCGGTGAAGGATACTTGGCATGGGATACGGCAGGGAATCAACTCATTACCTACAATGGATCAGCTTGGACGACAGTGGGAGGGGGCGGTTACAATCTGATCAAGAATGAGACGACGGGTCTGACAGCTCGGACGACTTTGGCATTTCTGGGTGCCGGAGTAGACTGTGCGGATAACGGAGGTCAAACCGAATGTACGATTGCTGGTGGAAGCGGCTCCGATCTTCAGACAACTTATGATACGGATGCAAACGGATCCGATGCGACTATTTCTCTGACGGCAGCCGATGACAGTATTATTATCAGTAATCCAGCTTCATCGGGAACAGACAGCACTTTTACAATGAAAGTAGAGCAGCTCGCGGCTGGCGCGATAGATGGACTGCAAATTACGAATGCTGGCACAGGCACGGGATTGAAAATAAACACGACTAGCACCGGAAGTCTCGCTGTTTTTCAAAACAATGGTGTCAATAAAGTTACTTTCGCTAATAACGGCGCTTTGACTATTAACGGCGCGGACTCCTCACTTGTTCGTGATACATCAGCACAATTTAGCAGTGGGACGATTGGATCAAAGCTGATAAATGCGAATGATCGTATCGAGATGAGTGATGGGACACCTGCTTCTGATGTCGGTACTATTACCACAACTTCTCAGCCGGCAGTGAATGCTAATATTGGCGCCGGATCTATGTCGATTACCCGACCTGATGGCAAGTATTTTGTTATTAATGGCGGTGCGGTTCTTACGACATCGGTTTATGACCCGGTAGCTGGTACATTCACCGCAGGCAATGCGATTATCCCTGGTAACAGCACAGGATTCGGAGCGGGAGCGATTGCACTGCCGAGAGCTAATGGTATGTATGTCGTCGTGCTTGGCGTAGCCGGTGCAAGTACGGCTGCGACGGCCAATGTCGACCCTCAAGGGAGTCTTCCGAATACAGCTGGTCCGGCCTTGGCAACCGCTATTACTGGAGCGGGTACGGTGGCGTATAAACGTCCTGATGGAAAATACCTCGTGACTATCGGTGCGAGTACTCCGGGTGTTGCGACAAACGTATATGATCCGGTTGCGAACACTTTCGCTGCCGGTCCAGCCGCAACCGGTCTTGGGAACTGGGGGGCGGGAGCACTTGCGATTCCTCGCCCTGATGGTACGGCGCTTATGGTGAGTGGTGGGTCAGCTTCGACAACGGCTATTTACAATCCGTATTCTGTCAGCGCGACGGTGGGAGGATTTCCGAGTGCTGGACCCAAGTTGGATGGTGTTGCGGCTTCCGGTACCTGCGGAATCAATGGTTCTGGTTCCGTGGCTCTGAAACGACAGGATGGCAAATTCGTGATTCTCTCCAAAGCATCTGTATCAGCCCTTTATGATCCAGTCGCAAATACCATGACTTGTCGGACGAGTAATGGTCCGGCAGCAGCTCTTGGTGATGGGGCGCATGCTATTCCTCTCCAGAATGGAAAGTTTCTCATTTATCGTGGCGGTAATACAACAGACGCTTCGGTGTATAGTCAAGATACAGACTCTTTCGCGGCGTGGAGTGGGACAACGCCGGTTGCTATTACGGCTGGAGCGCATTCGATTTTGCGTACGGATGGCACTTGGCAGACTATTACTGGAACCAATACCTGTACGAATGGATGTACCTTCAATTATGATACGGCGCTTCCTATGAGTGATCCGTTCCCATCCCAAGTGAACGCGGCTACTCCGACATCAGGAGGATCATGTACGGCGGGCACCCACGCTTACTATGTGACTTTTATCATGCCATCGAGCGTGGAATCGGAACTTTCAAATAAATCGAATATTATCAGTTGCACGGCTGGGAATGGCACTGTAGCGCTCTCTGATATCCCGGTCGGTCCACTCGGTACTACTGCCCGAAAAGTGTATCGCACGCCAGCAGGAGATACCGGCACACCACAGCTTTTAACAACGATTAGTGATAATACGACTGTCACGTATAGCGATACGACGGCCGATGGATCACTCGGAGCAGCATATTCCGTGACGGCAGCAACGACCTGGTACACGACAGAGGATATTTCAAGTACCTCCCTGAGTCCTAATTCGACCCTTCGTTGGAATGCGCAGCTCGAAGCCGTGTATGCGGCGAATCGCAATACCGCGACCAACACCGCTTTCAAAGTGATGCAATTTTTCGTCAAGACAGCGGTGAATAATTCTGGTTGTGCCACGCCACTGATGAATGCTCCGTGGCAAGAAATACAGAATTCTGGGGATCTGATTCATGCTGCTCTCGGTGCCAATTGTATCAAGATATCAGTGCACTTCAATCGTTCGATGCCGAAGCGTCTCTTTGATGATCGGGGTGTTTGGATGGGAAATGGGAATACCGTACTTCGTTATGACTATGTGACACCGACACTCTTCAGTGTGTCTGTGGATAATTCTGCCGTGTTGAAGCGCTATGCCTTTGATTTCTCTACTCCGAATGCTGATGATCCAGCTCGCACAACACTCCCTGCTGCTCCCACTTCATCGGCACCATCTGGTTCAGGTTCCTGTACCTCAGGTGCTCACTTCTGGTTCGTCACTTTTGTCATTAATGGAGTGGAATCACTTCTTTCGCCACCATCTACCACGCAGACTTGTAGTGGATCGAATGTGGAAACACTTACCATACCAACTGGGCCGAGTGGCACTACGGCTCGTAAGATTTATCGTACCAAAGCGGCTGACCTTGTGACGGACACTCCATTTCTTGTGGGTACCCAGAGTGACAACTCCACTACTTCGTATGCGGATAGTTTGGCTGATGGGTCTCTTGGAGCTGCTTTTTCTTCAACGACCGCATCAGGACCAACACTTTCCCGTGGTGAATCATCTCGCGTGGAGATGGTGAATAATCAGCTCACCTTGCCATGGGGACGTATTACGCCGACGACGCAGGGGGCAACGAGCGCCTTGGGATTTTACATGGGGGCTTTTGGTGCTGATCACCCATTGCTCAATAATCGAACGGGTATGGGGACAACGGTTATTGCTCGTGATGATAAAACCTTTCTTATCGTAGAGGCTGGAAATAGCACTGGTACAGCAGATCTGTATGACCCGGTGACACAGACATTTACGAACCAAGTCGGAGCAGGTAATGTACCGACGTCAGCGACCGCCTCTGGATCATTTGCTATCAAACGGCCCGATGGGAAATTCCTTCTCATTATGGGAACGGGCATCACGACCACAGCCTGTACTGTTTCTGGTACCGCGACCAACATCTACGACCAATATG
>CAYOHD010000022.1:0-3513 GCA_964403705.1 uncultured Bdellovibrionales bacterium
AGAGGCCAAAGACGAGTACCGGTACCGCCAGCCATAATGACGGCATAGCGGTGAGCATGTGAAGAAGGAGAGGTATTTATCGTCATATTTTTCGCTTATCGTTTTGTGGCTTCAGTATACTCAGGAAAAAAGCCTGTAGCAAATATATGTTTACAATGTTGTTGCGTATTGGTACGAAGAACCGTTCATTCTTCTGAGAAATTCCTCTTGGATAGTATGGGTTTGGCTGACTTGAACAATGGCTTCATTTCGGCTATACTCCCAGGGTATGGAAGTATTTGAAATTGAGGGAGGTAAGCCTTTATCGGGTGAAATCGTGGTTTCTGGTTCAAAGAATGCAACGACTCCGATACTCGCGGCGACACTCCTGACGACTGAAACTTGCGTGCTTTCCAATCTCCCTCTCATCGAGGATGTCTTTCGTATGCTCGAAATTCTCGAGAGTATGGGCGCCGAGGTAGAGTGGCGGGGTGAACGGACGATTGCTATCACTAACCGGAATATCGATCCGGAGAAAATGGATATCGAGAAAGTCAAAAAGATTCGTTCATCGATTCTGCTTTTTGGTTCGCTGGCAGCTCGTTTTGATGCATTCTCTTTGTATCATCCAGGAGGATGTGTCATTGGAGCTCGCCCAGTAGGGACACACTTTGATGCCCTCGAAAAATTAGGGGTCAAAATTACGCAACAAGAAAAAAGCTATGCTGTTGACGCGAGCGGACGTCGAGCGGGGAAGATAGTTCTTCGAGAGATGTCGGTAACGGCAACAGAGAACGCGATGATGTTGGCGGCTGGTATGTCAGGTCAGACAATCATCAAAATAGCAGCCACTGAACCGCATGTGGAAGATCTTGGCCGATTTTTGATGGCAATGGGAGCAGATATACAGGGCCTTGGGACACATACGCTCGTCATAACCGGAACAAGCACTCTCCGGGGCGCCGAGCATACTATTATTCCTGATGCGAATGAGGCAGCTACCTTTTTGATTCTCGGTGTGGCGACCGGGAGTGCCCTCTCAGTACGACATGCTCGTGAGGAGCATCTTGATATCGTGTTGGAGAAGTTGCGGGAGTTTGGAGCTGAGTTCGTGGTTGAAGAAGATATGATTACGGTGGTGCCACATCAGTCCTTGCATCATGCTATCGCCAAACTTGATACGCGAACCTACCCGGGTGTACCGAGCGATGTGCAAGCACCTTTTGGCGTACTGGCGACTCAAGTCGTTGGTGAAACACTGATTTTTGATACGATTTTCGAGGGACGTTTCAATTATGTCCCAGAGCTTGAGAAAATGGGCGCCCGGGCAACCGTGCTCAATCCACATCAGGTGATTGTTCGTGGCAAAACGCCACTTCGTGGGACGACTATCAAAAGTTATGATTTGCGAGCAGGTGTTTCGCTGATTATCGCGGCCTTGTGCGCTGAGGGTAAAACAGTGATTGAAGATATTTACCAGGTTGATCGGGGATATGAACGTATCGAAGAACGATTGCAGAAGTTGGGCGCGCGCATTGAGCGTGTCAGTCGATAGTACGGAGAGCGTGGTTTTTTGATACTGGAAAGAATATATGTCTTTTATTCGAAAAATTGGGATAGATCTTGGCACCGCGAACACGCTGGTATTTGTTCCAGGCAAAGGTGTAGTGATCAATGAGCCCTCGGTGGTGGCTATTTCTTTGGCGGAGAATAAGGTGCTGGCGGTAGGCAATGAAGCGAAGGAAATGCTTGGCCGAACACCAGATACAATTGTCGCTTCTCAACCACTGCGTGATGGAGCGATTGCTGACTATCGGGTGACCGAGGCGATGCTTCGGTATTTTATTAACAAAGTGACAGGTCGATTCCGTTTGTTTCGACCAGAAATTGTCCTGTCTATTCCAGCTGGAGTTACTTCAACGGAACGGCGAGCGGTGGTAGATGCGGCGCTGAAGGCTGGCGCTAAGGCGGCATATGTTGTTAAGGAACCCATTCTTGCTGCTATCGGAGCAGGGATTCCGATCCATACCGCTCAGGGGAATATGATTATCAATATTGGTGGTGGGACATCGGAGATCGCGATTATCTCGCTTGGTGGAGTGGTGGCAGCGCATAGTGCGCGCGTCGGCGGAAACCGTATTGATCAGGCGATTTCTGATTATATTAAACGGAAATACTCTTTAGCTATTGGTGATCGGACAGCGGAGGAGGTCAAGATGAAAATTGGGGCGGCTATTGCTCAGGTAAAGGAGGATTTTTTGGAGATACGGGGACGGGATTTGATGGGTGGCTTGCCTAAAACAGTCAATATTTCCTCGAATGAAGTGACTGAAGCGATTCAGGACGAATTACGTGAAATCATCAATGTTATCAAGCAGGTGTTACAGGAAACGCCACCGGAACTGGCGGCTGATGTGATGGACAAGGGTATGGTCCTTTCGGGAGGGACAGCCCAGCTTCGTTATCTTGACCAACTCATTGCCAAAACCATCGGCGTTCCATGTTATGTGGCTGATAATCCCGCCTTTTGTGTGGTGAGGGGGACGGGTATCGTGCTTGAGAATTTGGAAGTGTATAAGCGGAGTATCGTGCTGGCGAAATAGGATATCTGCTCAGTTGAATCGAACCTGGCTACGCCTGTAGAGAGAAACCGGAGCATACCGATACATCTTTTTCTCGCGACGTGTTCGGAAACACCAGCATCACAAAAAATATATTGGCCAGCTCTTCAATCAAGTCAATTGGTCGATGGAAAATGAATACAGTATGATTATCGGCATTGATGCTTCACGGGCGTTTCTGAAGAAACGGACGGGGATTGAAGAGTATAGTTATCAGGTGATTAAGCATCTGCGAGCCGAACTTTCTGGGCAGACGGTTTTTTTGTATGTGCGGGCTAAGAAAGTATGGCGAGGATGGCGATTCGTCTCGGAATTACCGATCATTGATTTTCCTTTGCCAGAAAATTGGTCAGCGAAAGCACTTTGGGCGCCGCGTTTTTGGACACAAATTCGTTTATCGCTGGAAATGCTCCTGCATCCACCAGATGTCTTATTTATCCCCGCGCATACGGTCCCATTGATTCATCCCAAACGGACAGTGGTCACTATACATGGGTTGGAATATGAGTTCTGTCCAGAGGCGTATTCATGGTATGAGCGCTGGTATATGCGTCTGTCTATTCGATGTTCCTGTCGATGGGCAGAGATGGTTGTGTGCGTATCGGAGAATACGCGGAGTGACGTGATTCGATTGTATCGGGTGTTAGAAGAGAGGATTCAGGTTATTTACGAGGGATACAGTACGGAAGTCTCAAGTCTCAAGTCTCAAATCTATAATCAAGTATTGCCGTACATTCTGTTTATCGGGCGACTAGAAGAACGAAAGAATATCACGCGAATTATCGAGGCATTTGTTCTTTTGAAAAAGAAATACCATATTCAACACGAATTGATATTGGCAGGGAAGCCCGGGTATGGCTATCCACGTATTCGCTCTCAAATCGAAAACCTGAAGTCCACAATCGGCATTCGA
>CAYOHD010000022.1:3523-9786 GCA_964403705.1 uncultured Bdellovibrionales bacterium
GAAGTCGGTTATGTGAGTGAGAGCGAGAAATGGCAGTTGCTCCAAGGAGCAGATGTCTTCGTGTTTCCAACTCTGTATGAAGGATTTGGAATCCCAGTACTTGAGGCACAGTCGGTTGGGATACCGGTAGTGACCTCGAATGTCTCTTCACTGCCAGAAATAGCAGGAGAAGGAGCGATCTTTGTTGATCCATTGAGTGCTGAGCGTATTGCAGAGGGGGTTTGGCTTATTTTGTCTGATGCGGACCGAAGGAATGCTATAATAACAAAAGCGACCCAGAACGTGAGTCGTTTCGAGTGGGCATCTTGTGCCCGAGAGTTAGCCCGATTGTTTTTTTGATGGTTTTAATTATAGCATATAAATGTCAAAAAGTCAACATATCAAGAAACCACAAAAAGTCGCTCTTGTTCATGATTTTCTCATGACTTATGGTGGAGCGGAGCGGGTACTCCAAATACTCGCTTCGATGTATCCTGAGGCGCCGATTTACACTCTGTTGCAAGACGAGGCTCTTACACAGCGGTTTTTTCATGGACGCGAAATTCGTCCTTCCTTTCTTCAGTCATTTCCGCGGTGGCTGAGACTGCGGTACCGAGCGCTTCTTCCTCTCTATCCGATTGCTGTTGAAACACTTGATCTTCGAGAGTTTGATATTGTTATTTCCTCCTCAGGCGCCTGGTCGAAAGGTATCATCACTCGGTTACACACACGACATATCGCTTATGTGCATTCTCCCATGCGTTATGCGTGGGAAGGGAGGGAACTCTATTTAGATGAATCTCTTCCTTGGTTTGTACCGCGTCTCTTGGTTCGTCTCTGGCTTTCGTATATGCGTTTATGGGATAGAGAAGCAGCAGATCGACCCGATGTTCTTATTGCGAATTCAGCGTATACTCGGGATCGTATTACGAAGTATTATCGAAGAACTGCTCGCGTGGTATATCCGCCGGGCCTATTGCTTGCGGAAACAGAAACAGAAACACCTCTTCCTGTGAGTGAACGAAAACATTTTTTGGTTGTCTCTCGACTGACACGTTCCAAAAAAATTGAACCAGTGATCGAGGCCTTTAATAAGCTCGGATTTCCTTTGGTGGTGGTAGGGAGCGGTCGTGAAGAGCAAAACCTCAAGCGTATTGCTGGTCGCAATATTACTTTTGTTGGAAAAGTGAGTGACACTTCTCTTCAGGGGTACTGTCGAGAAGCACGAGCGCTTCTGTTTCCTTCTGAAGAGGATTTTGGGATGGCAGCGGTTGAAGCTCTTGCCGCGGGGACACCAGTGATTGCCTATGAATATGGTGGAATCAACGAGATTCTTCAGGTTGGTGAAACTGGAGAGGTATTCCGTTCACAAACACCAGAAGTGATTGCTGAGGCGGTGAAGCGGTTCTTGGAGAAGGAGCAGAGCGGATATCCAATCGCCAAGCTGCAAGAGTCAGCGAATCGATTTCCACGGGAAGCCTTTGAAGAGGGTATCCGGAATGCTGTCGAAAAAGCTCAAGAAGTATAAGAGATTTTGAGTCAGGAGCAACAGTATGCGAATTATTGGTCATCACGGAGTGCGAACTCGCCTCAATAAACTTGTAGCACTGGTGGATTTTCCGCAGTCGTTTCTGTTTGTCGGTCCCGAAAGTGTGGGAAAGCGATTGGTCGCGCTCCAATTCGCTTGGACGCTACTGGGTCAACGGGATACATTTGATCTTCGGGAAGAAGGAGATATGTCTCACCCAGATATCTTGTTGCTGGAGCCAGAACAAGTGACGGAAAAAGGGAAAACACGAGAGAAAAATATCCCGGTTGAAGCAATACGTGAGGGCGTATTATTCCTGTCGCGTTATCCATTGGTGGGGAAACGACGTATTTTCATTATCAATGACGCACATCGGCTCTCTCAGGGAGCGCAAAATGCCCTCTTGAAAACGCTCGAAGAACCCAATGAAACTTCGATACTTATATTAGTCACGCATGATGCGGCAGCATTGCTCGATACCGTGCATTCCCGATTGCAACGAATGAGTTTCTCCTTGGTACCCGGGGAAGAAATGCAGATATTAGGAGCTCTTGACCAAGAGAATCGGTTTTTGTATGCTTTTGGACGACCTGGAATTATTCAAATGGCGCTGCAAGATGCGGCAGGATTTTCGGGAATGAAGGTTTTATTAGCACGACTTTCGCGGTTAGGTCAACTTTCTTTGTCTGAACGATTACATTTAGCTGAAGATCTCGCCAAAGAGGGTTCTTCTGCAATACGACTGCTTGAGTGGTTAGCATCATCGGTTCGGAAAGAAGCGCAAAATGATACAGTAGATACTCTGAAAATTCAGGCGATGTATTTCTTTCTCGAGGCCCTCAAAAACACGCAGCATATTCTACAGAGTACTCAGGCGAACACTCGATTGCAATTAGAAAAGTTATTCTTGAAAGCCTCGTAAATGCTGCAGATACCCAGTACTCAGAAAATAGAATCAAAAAAACAAACATCCACGATTTTTTTAAAGAAGCGTGGGCGTCATTTTACGCGAGGAGGAATACAGACCACGGCACACCAGGAAGGAGCGTATGCTTCACACATTCGTATATGGCAGGTGTCATTTCTTTGGATGTTGTTTTTCTTGGTGCTCATATACCAGGTTTTCTTCTCGCGTGTACTCACGATAGAACACATTGTGGTTGATGGTGCCGGACTTCTTACTTCGGATGAAGTGAAGCAAATGACTCAAACTGCTCTTTCTGAAAATATCTGGACCTTTGTGCCACAGAATAATTTTCTCTTGCTTTCAACTCATCGTATAGAAGGGCGTCTTCTCGCCGCCTCACCGCTGATTCGTCAGGTGACGGTTCAAAAATCATTTCCAAACACGATAAGCATCTCGATTCTAGAAAGAGGGAATTTCCTTTTTTGGTGTTCAGCAGAAGAATCGTGTCTTTTGGTGAATGAAGAAGGGGTGCTTCAGGACCGGCCAGAAGCACTTGAGGAGTATCGTGCACCACACATATATCTTGTGGATGAAATGCGTAAACCAGTGGTGACCGGTGAGCATGTTGTGACGGCCCAGTTCCTCTCTTTTGTAAGCGGACTGTCTCAAGCATTCTCGGAACAGGCGGATATTCTCATTCAAGAAAAAATGTTTCTCCCGTCGAAATATGCTGATGAGCTTCGGATTGAAACGGATAAGAATTTTTCTTTGCGTATCACTCCGGATATTCCCATTGAGCAAACGTTGAACACTTTACGTATCGTGCGTGAGAAGGCGATACCGAAAGACAGAAGTGCTGATTTAGTGGCTGTCGATCTTCGTATTTCAGGTAAGGCCTTTTATCAGCTGCGAAATGAGGCACCTCAAGAAACGACAGATGACACTCTGAATCAGGAACCAGATATGAGTTCCCAAGAATAAAGAGAGAGCCAGGAAAAAAAATATCTTCTTCTCTTGGTGTATGACAAGGTGGAAGCAGGAAGAGCTAGGACTGGGCTTCAGTACGGAACAGTTGGTCGAGTGCCTCTTTGGCTTCTCTGATGGGAGTAACTTGAGCGCGATTTCCTTGGACTGCTTGCTCTCTCAGGGTAGTCAGAATCGTTTGTAGAGAGGTGAGTGTTTTAGTTGCGAGTGTATTTTTGAAGGAAAGTTCATGCTGGTCATCCTCAAGTACATCTCGGAGAAATTGAAGACGTGATTTAAGGGGCATGCTCCAGTTGTCTGCCGATTCAAAAAGATTTTTTGCGGTTTCATTTTCTTCACAAAGCGCTTGTATCTGTTCAAAAGCATCAGTGACTCGCATCATAGTTTCAGGAAACTCCTGTTTTGGGGTAGTTTCTTGCTGAGGAGTTGCTGTAACCGGCTGTTCGATGAACATAGGAGTAGTTATGAGTTATTTACCTGTATAGAATAACAAAAAAGAACTCAACATACGAGCGCAAGGGAGAGGTTATTGAGGTGAGCGGCTGAGATCTTCTGGGCTGACATAAAAGATGAAAATAGAGTCACCAGCGCGGGCTGTTTCACCGAGATTGTGGAGCCATTCATAACCTTGCTGTCCGGGAGCTTTGGCTTTGTAGAGTCCTTCTTGCAGAAAAACAGCTGAAATGGCATACCAGCCTGGTTCAGGAGCTTTGGCAGCGTACCAGTTGTCGTAGCGATTTTCGAGGTAGAGAGCCGGGTTGGATCCACCGAAGTAGTCGAGGTGAATAGTAGAGATGGGGCACTGACCGATTGAGTTCATATCAAGATATGGGCACCGGCGATTATAGTCATCAATAAAGTCACGAAGGCGCTTGAGATCTTGTCCCCAGTCATAATTCGAATCAGTTGCAATCATGTAGCCATTCTTATTCCCACCAGCGAGCAAGTTGTAATACGAAAGGTAATTCGGGTAAATAGCAAGTGGGGTAATAAAGAGGAGCGTGAAGAAAAGGGCAGTGAGAGGGCGGAGAATGTATCCAAGTCGTTGTCTATTCCGGTGATAGAAATCCGCCGCAGTTTTTGCCATGAGGAGGTAGAGGAAGGGGAGAATAGGGAAAAGGTGGCGGAAACCGATATTGAGGTTGCCAGTGATACTTACCACAGCATAGAAAAGGATAAAAAACACGGCGAGATACTGAGTGATGCGTTCTTGGAAAGAATGAACGAAGATGGAGTAATAGGCGGAGACGGATTTATTGCGAAAGGTTTTGATGACACGGAAAACGGTATAGATAGAGGTGATGAGAAGGAGAAACAGGAAGGGGAGGGTCTCCTTGGTTAAGAACAGGATGGGGAAATAAGCTGGTGATGCATCTTCCGACACAGTGCCAAGGAAGTAAAACGTATTTCCACCGGCCACTCGGGAAAACACCATAAAGACACCGAGAAGATAGTGTGCCAGAGGATCGAGTCCTGGAATCTGCACCATGGCATCGAGTGTGGTTCGGGCGAAGCGTTTACCAGCATTTTCACCGACACCCGTGTATGGGGAAAACATATAATGAGATGTGTCGAGTGTTTTTTCTTCTGGCATGTTCCAGGTATTGAACGCGTAGAAGAGAGTGATAAGCGAAAAGCAGATGAGTATCATCACGGTGTATTTTCCGAGGTATTCACCAATTTGACGGAGACGAAAGTGGGAGGTGGAACTTTGGAGAGGTGATGCCTGTTTCGTGAGAGCATATAGTAGAGCAAAAAGACCAAAGAGAGGAAAGAGAAGAACGGCGGAAAATTTGGTAAGTTCTACGAGACCTAGAAAAACGCCGGCAATGAGGACGTTTCTCCAAGTTGGTTTTTTGAGAAAATGAATAAAAGTGTAGAAAGAAAAAAACATAAAGGCGGCGATGCCGATATCGGTCGTGACATAGTGTCCATGCGCAATGATATTTGGGTCAAAAACAAAGAGCGCGATAGCGAAGAGACCAGTCAGTGTTCCGCCAAGTTCTCGTCCCCACAGGAAAAGGAAGAACGCTAAAACGAGGGCGATGATCGTGATGGGGAGACGCGCCAAGAAGAGAAGGGTTTCACTGTTATTG
Source organism: uncultured Bdellovibrionales bacterium (assembly GCA_964403705.1). Classification (GTDB taxonomy): domain Bacteria; phylum Patescibacteriota; class Minisyncoccia; order Moranbacterales; family UBA1568; genus JAGOSP01. The sequence continues at coordinate 9,018 of CAYOHD010000022.1, forward strand.
CATACGATATCTGGCTGGGTGCAGTTCATGAAAATATCACCAAGTACCCACTGTTCATTGGTTCCTGTTTCCCATTCAGGAGTGTTGGTGGGGAATTCTATGTTGAGGAGAAGGAGAGGGAGTCCGACGAGATTCTTGAGAAGCGGCGGATGCTCTGGGTTGAGACGCATATCTCCATAGCGGACAGAACTGTAAGCTGCTGGGATATGTGCCTTTTCGTCATAGATTGCTGACTCCTGACTTGAGAGGAGAAAAGAGAGAATGCCATAGAAAGCGAGTAATCCGATAACTATCCAGGGAGCATGTTTTTTGAGGTGATGCATAAGAAGAGGGTCAAAAAAGATTAGAGATTGGGTGTATGAAGGGGGGTACAAAAAGGTGAATAGTATATTTATTTGATTTCTGGGAGAATCACAACGTCAAAATCTCCACCTTTGCGATTGGGACCATTCATGTCGATATGTTCTGTGTACGCGCCAGGAGAGAGTATTTTCAATTTTTCGAAGATTGCTTGATCAAAATGAGTCATGATATAGACACTGGGTTGACGAAGGGCGGTCTCAGGGGAAACAATTTCAAAGTTTTGTACTCGATGATAGGTGAAAAAGTATACCGGCATCCCAGCAACCGGTAAATGAAAACGATCTCTATTGCCGTTGCTATCAATCAGGTAGTATTTTTGAGTTTGATCTGGGAGAGAGAGAAGATACTTTGCCATGTTGGTATAGTTTTCGTTGAAAGATTCTCTGGCTTGTGGGCTGTGAGCAAA